>CALRKX020000119.1:0-6779 GCA_943368305.1 Erythrobacter sanguineus | reverse complement strand
GCGGTGATGACGTAATCCATCCCGTGCCGGTGCCAGCCGGTCGCCGCACCGGGCGCAAAATCGAACCGGGTCACCCGCACGCGGGCATCCTCGACCAGAACCGTTGCAACTGCCTGTTCCATCGTATCCTTCCGGGTTTGCATCTGCGCGCGGCTTGGGCCAATCTGCCCATCCGAGGCAGGAAAATGATGACACGACCGCGCACCCGCATACAGGCCAAAAACTCTGCCACCATACTGGAAGCGGCGCTGGAGGTTTTTTCGGCGAACGGATTTCGCGGCGCGACCCTGGACCAGATCGCCGAGGTTGCGGGGCTGTCGAAACCCAATCTGCTGTATTATTTCCCGTCCAAGGATGCGATTTATGCTGCCCTGCTGGCCGATCTGCTGAAAACCTGGCTGGATCCGCTGCGCGCGATGAACCCAAGTGGCGAGCCTTTGGCCGAGATCATGGCCTATGTCCGGCGCAAACTTGAACTGAGCCGCGATTATCCCCGCGAAAGCCGGTTGTTCGCCAATGAGATCCTGCAAGGCGCACCGCGCATCATGCCCGCCATCGAAGGCGAGTTGAAAACGCTGGTCGAGGGTCGGGCGCAGGTGCTGATGGCATGGATGGATCAGGGCCGCATCGCCCGCCTGCCGCCACATCACCTGATCTTTTCAATCTGGGCGCTGACCCAGCATTACGCCGATTTCGACGTGCAGGTGCGGGCGGTTCTGGGCGAGGGGCATGACCCTTTTGCCGAGGCCGAGGGATTTCTGACCACCCTCTTTACAAGGTTGCTTGCGCCCCAAGCTGCGTGATTTCACGCATCATTCCCGGCTAAGGTGCGTGAGATCACGCACCCTGCCCCTTTGCGTCAGGCCAGTTCGCTGCCCGGCTGCGCCGAATGGCTGAGCAGCCCCATCACATAGGCCGCGACCGAGCGGAAGCAGACCAGCGTAAAGCCGCCGTCCTGTTCCCAGATCGCCGCCGCCACCTGGGCCGCGCGGCTGCGGCGCAGTTCACCCGGTTCCAGCGTGGCAAAATCGACAGGCATCAGCTTTTGCAACGCTTGTGCGGCCTTTGGCCCTTCGATGCGAAAGATCGCCCGCGCGTCCGACATATCGGCAGCCAGATGATGCGCAGCCCCCATGGCGGTGGCGATTGCGGCCATCGCGGCGGCCACCTGATCATAAGGCAGCACCAGCAGGTATTCGTCCGGGCTCATCCAGCCTGCTGCGCGGTCGCCGTTGATCACGACGCGGCGCGGTGCGGGCACGGCGGTGCCGACGGCCGCCTTGATGGCCGCCGCCAGTTCCTTCACATCGGCTTTGGCGCGCAGGGTGATCATGCCCAGAGGGCCAATTTCCCTGACCGCAACAAAGCCGTCAAAGCGGGCATTGCCCAGGGGCGAGACGGGATCAGACATCGTTGCGCGCTCCTTCCTTGTCATAGAAGACCGGATCGACGACGCGGGCCTTGACCCGGCCTCCGTCCATCTTGGTGAATTCCACCACCTCTCCCATCCGGCCAAGGCCGCCATGGATCAGACCCATGGCAATGCCTTTGCCCAGCGTGGGGCTGTGATAGGTCGAGGTGACGCGGCCTTGGGTGTTGCCCTGACCGTTGGGGTTATTGCCCACCGCCGGGATATAGGCGCCATCTTCGATGACCGACCCGTCCAGCGTTTCAAACCCGGCCAGCTTCCAGCGATCGGGGCTGGCCAGATAGTTCCGTTCTTGGCCCCGTTTGCCCAGATAGTCGGCCTTTTTCTTGGAAATTGCCCAGCCAAGGTTCAGGTCTTGCGGAATGACCGTGCCATCAGTTTCGTCGCCGATCATGATAAAGCCCTTTTCGGCCCGCATGATGTGCATGGCTTCGGTGCCGTAGGGCATCACGCCGAACTCTTGCCCCGCCTCAATCAGACGTTCCCACAGCGCAAGGCCGTGGCTGGCCGGAACCGCGATTTCATACGACAGCTCGCCCGAGAACGAGATGCGATGCACCCGCGCCGGGATGTTGCCAAGCGACCCTTCGCTGAACGCCATGAAGGGAAGTGCGGCTTTCGACACATCCATCCCGCCCAGCTTTTCCAACAATTGCCGCGCCTTGGGGCCAGCCACCGCGATCTGGGCATATTGCTCGGTCACATTGGCGGTATAAACCTGCCAATCCCACCATTCGCATTGCAGCCAGTCTTCCATCCAGCCATGGATACGATCCGCTCCGCCGGTGGTGGTGTGGCACAGCCAGGTGTCATCCGACAGGCGCACGACCACGCCGTCATCGGACAAGAAGCCCTGTTCGCTGCACATCAGACCATAGCGGCACTTGCCCACGCCAAGGTTCGACATGACGTTGGTGTAAAGCATGTCCAGGAACTTGCCCGCATCCGGCCCCTTGACGATGATCTTGCCAAGGGTCGAGGCATCGAGCAGGCCCACATTGCTGCGGGTGTTCAGGATCTCACGATGCACCGATTGCGTGTGGCTTTCCGCGCCCCGGGTAAAGCAATAGGGGCGGCGCCACAGGCCCACAGGCTCCATATAGGCGCCGTGCTTTTCGTGCCATTCATGGATCGGGCTGCGGCGCAGCGGCTGGAAAATCTCGCCGCGCGACTCGCCTGCCAGTGCGCCCAGGGTGACGGGCGTATAGGGCGGGCGGAAGGTGGTGGTGCCGACGCGCGGAATATCTTCGTGCAGCGCATTCGCAAGCACCGCCAGACCGTTGATATTCGACAGCTTTCCCTGATCGGTCGCCATGCCCAGCGTCGTGTAGCGCTTGGTATGTTCGACCGAGGTATACCCCTCGCGCGCGGCCAGTTGAACGTCGGAAACCTTCACGTCGTTCTGGTAATCCAGCCACATCTTCATCTTCAGCGCGTTGCCAGCGCCTTGCGGCATGATCCAGACCGGCAGCATCGCGCCTTCGGCCGGAACGATGGCCGCCGGGGCCGCAACGCCGCTGGCCTTGCCAAGTGCGGCATCCGCCGCAGCCACGGCATCGGTCAGAACCGTGTCGCCGGTCAGCAGGCCATTGGCGGTGCCCGCTGCATAAACCATCGCCTCGCCATTCTGGTTGGTCGGCGCGCGGGTGGCATCGGGGCGGAAATGGGCCAGCATTTCGTCCCAGATCAGCTTGCCACCGCAATGGCTGAACAGGTGAACCACCGGCGACCAGCCGCCCGACATGGCGACGGCATCGCAAGCCACTTCCTCAAGCACGGCGCCCTCGCCCGCCTGCGCACCAATGGCGACGCCGGTCACGCGCTTGCCGCCCTTGACCTTGACCACCGCCTTGCCGGTTTCAACCCGGATGCCCATGGCGCGGGCCTTGGCAGGCAGATCGCCGGTCACCGATGCGCGGGCGTCCACGATGACCGGAACCTCCAGCCCCGCCTCTTTCAAGGCGATGGCGGTGCGGTAGGCGTCATCATTGTTGGTCACGACCACGGTTCGGTCACCAACGCTGACACCGTGATTCACGGCATAGTCGCGCACCGCGCTGGCCAGCATCACGCCGGGAATGTCATTGCCCGCAAAGGCCAGCGGGCGTTCGATCGCCCCGGTGGCGGTGATGATCTTGCCGACGCGCAGACGCCAAAGGCGCTTTTTCGGGCGGCCATCGCCGGGGGTGTGGTCAGCCACCTTTTCCTCGGCCAGAACATAGCCGTGGTCATACACGCCAACCCCTTGGGTGCGGGCCACCAGGGTCACGTTGCCCATGGCCGACAGGGCCTGAACCGTGGCGGCAACCCACTCCCCGGCGGGTTTGCCGTCGATCACATCGCCATCAACCGGCGCGCGGCCACCCCAATGGGCGGTCTGTTCCAGCACAGTCACGCGGACACCGGCCTTTGCAGCCGTCAGCGCCGCCATAAGGCCCGCAACACCGCCGCCAACCACAAGGATGTCGGCAAAGCCATAGGCGTATTCGTAACGGTCAGCATCCGCCTCTTTCGGCACCTGACCCAGACCCGCCGACTGGCGGATGATGGGTTCAAAGACGTGCTTCCAGGCAAAGCGCGGATGGATGAAGGTCTTGTAATAGAACCCGGCAGGCAGGAAGCGCGCGGCGTAGTTGTTCACTACGCCCACGTCAAATTCCAGGCTGGGCCAGTGGTTCTGGCTGGTGGCGGTCAGGCCGGAAAACAGCTCGGTCGTGGTGGTGCGCTGGTTCGGTTCAAACCGCGCGCCGGTGCCAAGGTTGACAAGGGCGTTCGGCTCTTCCGGCCCCGACGCGACAATCCCGCGCGGGCGGTGATATTTGAAGCTGCGGCCGACCAGCATCTGATCATTCGCCAGCAGGGCCGAAGCCAGCGTGTCACCGGCATATCCGGCCATCGACTTGCCGTTGAAGGTAAAGGTCTGCGGCTTTGTCCGGTCGATCAGACGGCCACCTTTGGAAAGACGCGTGCTCATCAGTAACCCTTCCAGTCGGGGCGCTTGGCCTTGATCTTGGCTTGCAGGTCGGCGGGCGGTTCGCCGGTTTGCGCCGGATAGGTGCCGAACACCTCCAGCGTGGCGGTGCAGCGGGCGGCAAGGAACCACTTGCCGCAGCCATAGCTGTGGCGCCAGCGTTCGAAATGCACGCCCTTGGGGTTCTTGCGGGCGAACATGTAGGATTCGAAATCGTTATCGGCCGAGCCGGGGCCGAAACGCTTCAGATGCGCCTCGCCACCGTTTGCCAGTTCGGTTTCCTCGGCCTTCACGCCGCAGTAGGGGCATTCAAGAATGAGCATCTCAGCGCTCCGTTTCCGCGGCGGTGCCGCAAAAGTTTTCGAAAACTTTTGCAAATTCCTTCGAAGGAATTTGCGTCTCGTGATGTGCCATCAGTGCGCCACCCCGGCGGCCACCGACTCGTCGATGAACTGCCCTTCGCGAAAGCGCCACATGTTGAAATCTTGCGCCAGAGGCCCCGGCTCACCCTTGGCCATCAGCTCTGCCATCGCCCAGCCGGAACCGGGGATCGCCTTGAACCCGCCGGTGCCCCAGCCGCAGTTGATAAAGCAGTTACCAACGGGGGTTTTCGAGATCAGGGGAGAGCGGTCGCCAGTCATATCCACGATGCCGCCCCATTGGCGCAGCATTTTCAGGCGCGAGATGATCGGGAAGGTTTCGATCAGGGCGCGCAGGGTTTCCTCGATATGGTGGAAAGACCCGCGCTGGGTGTAGTTGTTAAAGCTGTCGGTGCCGCCGCCGATGACCAGTTCGCCCTTGTCGGACTGGCTCATGTAGCCATGCACCGTGTTGGCCATGACCACCACGTCGATGGTGGGTTTGATCGGTTCCGACACCAGCGCTTGCAGCGCCACCGCCTCGACCGGCAGGCGGAAGCCCGCCATATCGGCGACCTGACCGGAATGGCCCGCCACTACGATGCCCAGCTTTTTGCAGCCGATATAACCCTTGGTGGTTTCCACGCCGCGCACAACGCCGCCTTCGGTGCGGACGCCGGTCACTTCGGTCTGCTGGATGATATCCATGCCCATATCAGAACAGGCGCGCGCATAGCCCCAGGCCACGGCGTCATGCCGCGCGGTGCCGCCACGCTTTTGGTAAAGCGCGCCCAGAACCGGATAGCGCGGGCCATCGATGTTCATGATCGGCACAAGCTCTTTCACCTTGGCCGGGCTGATCCACTCGGTGGACACGCCCTGCAACTGGTTGGCATGGACCGTCCGCAGATAGCCACGCACCTCATGGTGGGTCTGCGCCAGCATCAAGAGGCCACGGGGGCTGAACATGACGTTGTAGTTCAGGTCTTGCGACAGGTTTTCATACAAGGACAGCGCCTTGTCATAGATCGCGGCCGAGGGGTCTTGCAGATAGTTCGACCGGATGATCGTCGTATTCCGCCCGGTGTTGCCGCCGCCCAGCCAGCCTTTTTCGATGATGGCGACATTCTTGATGCCGTGGTTTTTGCCCAGGTAATAGGCCGTCGCCAGACCGTGGCCACCCGCACCGACGATGATGGCGTCGTATTCCTTCTTGGGTTCCGGCGCGCGCCAAGCGCGTTCCCATCCCTGATGATACGACATCGCCTGACGGGCAATGGCAAAGACCGAATAGCGTTTCATGGGCAGCTCTCCGAAGGGTTCGGGCGTGACGATTGTTGTCGTCCCGAAGTCGAAATTAGCCGCCCCCAGCAGCGGCACAATCGGGAAAATTACGACATGCGTGGTCGCGCGGGGCCCTGCGGCACCTGAAACCCTTTTGCCGGGCGCGGGAAAGGACTATCTGGGCCAGGCCGGGCCGGAACCGGGGCCGGAGAACAGGGGACGCAAGATGGGTGATTTCGGCTTTTGGGCGGTAGCGGGGGGGACGGCTGTAGCGGTTCTGGCGCTGCTGTTGCGCGCGCTGACCAAGCCCCCCGAAAGCGACGATGCGGATCATCCTGACCTTGCCATCTATCGTGCCCAATTGGCCGAGGTGGACCGCGATCTTGCCCGTGGCGTTCTGGCCCCGGAAGAGGCCGCGCGACTGCGGGTCGAGGTGTCGCGCCGCCTGCTGGATGCCGACAAGGCGGCGCGGGCCGCCAGCGGCGGGCGCAGCCTGCCGGTCATGCCGGTGGTGGCTGCGCTGGTGGTGGTGATGGCGGGCGGTGTGGCGCTGTACCTGCGCCTTGGCGCGCCGGGTTATCCCGACCTGCCGATCAACGACCGGCTGGCGGCGACCGAAGAGCGCTATCGCACCCGCCCCAGCCAGGCCGAGGCCGAGGCGCAGGCCCCGAAACCGACCGAAGCCCCCAAGGCCGATGCCGAGTTCATGGCGCTGATGGACAAGCTGCGCGCCGCC
>CALRKX020000118.1:0-6792 GCA_943368305.1 Erythrobacter sanguineus | reverse complement strand
GATGTCGGGATGAAAGAAGGTGTGCGAGCCGACCTCGTGACCGTCGGCAACCATTCGGCGCACGATGTCGGGTGATTCCAGCAGGCTGCTGCCGATCACAAAGAACGCGGCTGGTACGGCCTTGGCCCGCAGGATGTTCAGGATCTGCGGCGTATAGGTGGCGTCCGGCCCGTCATCGAAGGTCAGAACAACCATGTCATTCGTTCCGGCGCCAAACCGCCGCATCGAAAAGGGCTGCGGAATTTCGCTGTAGCTTTGTTGCCGGATGAGGCCGCTGGCTGGGTCCAGAGCCAGGGTGCGATGCCCGTCCACCTCGGTCTGCGTGACCCGCATGAATGGCCCCTGACCGTCATAGCCGACATAGTCGCGCAGGGTGACAGCCTCCATCGCCTTCGGTGAGGCAAGCGCCATGGCGGCCCAGCTGCCTGGGTCTTCCAGCCCCAGAGGCCAAATCGCCACCCCCGCCAAGGGATAGCGCGTCAGAGCTTTGCGCTGATTGCGCAGCGATACGGCATCCAGCAGCCAGATCACATGCTGACGCCCCTGATCATCGGCCCAGTGAACCGTGGTGTTCAGGGCGTCGGGCGAAAACTCAATCCTCCCACGCGGGCGTGCGGCGCGGCGCATGGCTTCGCCATAGCCAATCCGCTCGGACGCGGGTTGGCCCACAATCCAATCCTGGCCAAAGCTGCCCATTGCGACCACCAGTCGGTCGGCGCCAATCGTGGCGACCGCCTCGGCAATGTTGCGTTCAAACCACTCCTGTTCGGCCAGTGGTGCAGAGCCCATGCCCGGCGCGGCTTCGATGAACGCGCGCAGAACCACCAGATCCGCCGCCTTCAATACCGCAGCATCCCGCCAAAGCGGGCTTTGCGCCGAGGTGATCAGGCAGGTCTGGCGACCCATCGCGGCAAGTCTGCGCCCGACCTCGGCGAAAAGCGCGCCAAAGACCGGATCGCCGATGTCGAGGCACAGGCCCGCAAAGCCGTTGTCGGCCACAAGGGCGGCCACGCGCTGTGCTACAGCGTCGGTGGTCTCCGATGGGGCCTGGCTGGCAGGCGTTGTCAGGGGCGGTGAAAGTGTCAGCACTGGCAGAACCGTTGCCCGCCCTGCACTTTCCCCCAGCCTGGCCAGCACAGCGGCCCTGTCGCCAGTGTCGGTGCCTTGGGCAGAGATCACCCCTGTCGCCATATCCAGCGCGTACCAGTCTGCCAACACCACATCTATTGCGGCGCAACCTGTGCCAGCGGGAAGGCCGGGCCAGTCAGACTGGCTTGGCAAAAATGCGTAAGTCTTTGACAAAAATTGACTTTGTGTTACCGCAAAATCCGGCCCGGTCCCACATGTCTGCGTGGTATTGTCGGCGGCAGGGACAAGTTGGGGTGTGGATGTCTCCAGCGGCACGCCGCCGTCATTTCGCATCTTGGCAGCGGCCTGCAAGACCTCTGGGCCTGATATCTTGCCGACGTTGTAGATGCCGATGGAAAACGAAGAAATCCAGGCAAGCAAAAAGGCAAACCCGAAAATCACGATGCCACGCGCCCATTTCAACCGCCGATGCGCGACATCCAGAAAAATCGGGCCGCGCTGATCGCGCCGCTTTTTCAAGGCTGGACCCATACCACGGTTTCGGCTCCTGTCCGGCAGACCGTTACTTCATCTTCTTAATACAACATTATGATATTTGCGCCTTTTGTGGCAGTCCTTGATTAGCCTCTACCCGTCGGCGCAGGAAACGGCATATCCTCGGTTTCACGACAATCGCTTTGGGCGTACCGGAGGACCGTGCATGAAGATGGCCCGCCGCGCGTTGTTCCGGTTGCTTGGGGCAAGCGGCCTGATCACGACTTGGCCGGTTCGCAGTCTGTTTGCGGCGCGCGGCGCGCGGCCCTTTTTCCTGATATTTGACGACATCACCGCCGAAACGCCGGTTGATGCGCTTGAAACCCTGATTGCGCCCTTTCTGGTGGCGGGCATTCCGGTCGGGCTGATCGTCAAGCCCGGTGATGGGGCAGGGGCCAGACCGCCCTACGTCGCACCTCTTGCCGAAGTTTTACGCCGCGTCATCCGCCAATCGCCCGATTTGGCCGAAATCATCGCGTGGCTGCCCGATCTGGGGCAAGGCCCGCCCTATTTCCAGATCCGTGCCGCCAGTGCGGCCAAGGCCCGGCTTGCCGCATTCCTTGCCACAGCGCAGGATGCCACCAGCGCGCCTTTTCCCGGCCTGACGATCGCGGGCGAAGATCGTGAAGGCAGTTTTGCGGTTGATGCGCTGCGGGCCGCCGGGTTTCGCAATGCCATGCTGCTGTCGCAAGCAGCGGCTGCGGTGGTATCCGACCGCTGCGTGCAGACTGTCGCTTGCATGCGAGGCGGCCTGCGCCACTCGATTGCCGATGGCAGTTACGATCTGATCAGCGCGATGCGGGCCGAAGTTGGCGCGGGCGATATGATCATGCTGGTGCTGTCGCTGAAAGATGTTGCCCGTATCAGCCGTGAAACCCTGCACACACGGGCCGCGACACTGGCCGATGCCATAGGCGCCGATGTTCAGGCCGGGCGCATTGTTGCCGCCCTGCCAAGGGAACATATCGCCTGGTTCAGCACGGGTGCCGCGCGCCTGATCGGGCTGGCACTGGAGGTTCCGCCACCCGATGACCACGAGTTGCAGATCGGCTTTGGGGCCATGCAGGTCATGCTGGCAGGGGCCCGCCTGCCCTATAGCCTGATCTCCCGCGCACCCGGTGCGCCGGGGACCGATTTGACGGCATGTCAACGGGTTGATGCGCTGCCTGACCTTGTACCGGCTGCCTTTGGATGTGCCCTTGCTGGCAGCCTGCCAGACCATGATCTGCGGTCGCTTGCCGATGCCGGGCTGGAGGTCATCGTGCAACCGGCGGCTTTTGACGCAAGCGGCCTTGATGGCAACGGCTTGCTGCATCTGCCGCAAATTCCTGCTGTCAGCTTTGCTCCGAACGGTGGTGATGCCGCGCGCGATGTCGTGCTGTCGATTCCCGCCGCCGCCTATGCCACCGATGCCCGGCGGGCGACTGTTCTAGACACCTTGCGCCAGACGACCCGCGACGGCGGCGCGACAATCCTGACCGTTCCCGGCCTTGCCGCAGCAATCCTGCCGGATGATCCGGTTTACCGGCGGATGCTGGCGACGCGCCGTGACATGGCCATTGCGCCCGACCGCGCCCCGATCACCGCCGATCAGCGCGCGGCCCTTCTTGAAGATGCCCGCATCGCCTGGTCATATTTCGCCGCCATGACAGACCCGATGACTGGCCTGTGTGTCTCGACCGTTTCGATTGAAGGGGAGTGGTCAAGCATCAACCGGGCTTTGACCATGTGGGACTATGGCAGCCTTATTCAGGCAACGATGGCCGGCCTTGCGCTTGGCCTGATTGGCAAGGAAGATTATCTGCGCCGCGCATCGGCCCTTTTGCGCGGATTGCCCTCCGAAAATATTGCCGGACTGACGCTGCCCAGCGGTGAAATCGCTTCGGACAGTGGCAAGACGACATTTCGCGATTACAATGCCTGTGATACCGGGCGGTTGCTTATTGCCCTTGACCAGATGAACCGCCACCCGGCGTCAAAGGGTCTGTTCACCCAAAAGGTGGCGGCATGGGATCTGGCCGGAACATTGACCGATGGCTGGCTGAATTCGATTTCGCAAAGCCAGTTCCAGCCGCTGCGCCAATCCCATTGCGCACAGTATGCGGCACGGGCATTTGGTTTGTGGGGGATTGCGGTCCGGTCGCCCTATGCGGCGGACCCGCGGGACAGCCCGACCGATGCCCGGATGCGCCTGTTGTATGAAATCGGGCAGATCGGGGCGATCGGGGCGGAACCCTTGCTGCTGGAGGGGGTAGAGCTTGGGTTTTCCCCGCCCTCGGCCTATCTGGCCGATGTGCTTTTCACAGCACAACAGCGCAGCTTTGCCGCAGATGGCAAGTTGGTCTGCGTTTCGGAAGGGCCGATGGACCGCGCGCCGTGGTTCACCTATCAGGGGCTGCGGGTGGATAGCGACAATGACACCTGGGATGTCCAGTCGATTGATCCGGCCGCCGCTTATCAGACGCCAAGGTTCCGGGTTGCGGCACAAACGGTCAGTACCAAGGCGGCTTTTTTGTGGGCTGCCCTGCGACCGGGTGACTATTCGTCCCGGCTGCTCGATCATGTTCGCAACCATGCCCGCGCCTCTGTGGTCGGGTATTCTTCGGGAACCTATGTCGCGACGGGTGCCGCAATGACAAACTACACCGACATCAATACCAACGCCGTCATCCTGCAGGCCATCGCCCACAGTCTGCGCGATGCGCTGCCCGGTGATAGTGCCCAGCCCTGACGGCGAATGCCGGGGCGGGTCAGCCGGTGGGTTCGCAGGTTGCGGTGACGCTGGCGGCGGGCGATGTGTTGCGCTGTGCAAATTTGCGCTGCATTGGGGCTTTCCCGGCAGGCTTGCTATCCGGGGGATGTGGTGCTGAAACAGCCAATTGCGCCTGGTAAGGTATGCGGTTGATTGCATTCCATTCCGGCCCTAAGTGTTTTGGCGGAAAAAGGAAGGCATCATGGTGGATACGACCGCTGCCCCGCCGGAACGCAAGCGTGGCTCTGGCGTCCGCGTGGTTTATGATATTCTGCGCGATGAGATCCTGAGTCTGACCTTGCCCCCCGGCAGCCCGGTTGACGAGGTGGCTCTTGCGGAACGGTTTGCCATGTCACGCACCCCGATCCGCGAGGCGCTGGTAAAGCTGGAGGGCGAGGGGCTGGTGACAACCCTGCCCAACCGCTCGACCGTGGTGGCCAATATCGACTTTCCCAATCTGAACGCGTTTTTTGACGCGCTGACCCTGATGTACCGCGTCACAACCCGACTGGCCGCCGAGTTTCATACGCCCGCTGACATGGACCGTATTCGCGCGCGTCAGGCCGTCTTTGCCCAGGCTGTGGCGTCCGGCGACGCGCTGAAGATGATTGCATGCAACCGGGATTTTCATGTGGCAATCGCCGAAGCCGGCCGCAACATGTACTATCTTCAGCTGTTCTCGCGCCTGCTGGATGAAGGTCGCCGTATCATGCAGGTCTATTACTACCCCGCCTTCGAGAACCGCTTGCCGCATCCATATATCATCGAGCATGAGGCGATCATTTCCGCCATCGCGGCGCGGGACATTGCCTTGTGTGACCAGTTGGCCAAGGGCCACGCGGATCTGATCGTGCGCCAGATCCAGGACATGATCACCCGGGATCAGCGCCGGGACATGCTGCTTTAGCTAAAGCCGGGCGTCGGAACGGCGTCAAATCTGATGCAGAAAATTCTTGTCGACAAATAAAATGCAAAACTTATACTTCAGGCATCCCACCCGGATTCGCCCGATTTCCTTACAGGAGCCACCATGACCCCCAGCATTTTCTCTGGCACGATCCCCGCCTTGATGACCCCTTGCAAAGCCGACCGGACCCCGGATTTCGACAAACTGGTTGAAAAGGCCCAGTTTCTGGTGGGCCTTGGCATGTCGGCCGTGGTCTATTGCGGCTCGATGGGCGATTGGCCCTTGCTGACCACCGAACAGCGGATGCAAGGGGTTGAACGGCTGGTTCAGGCGGGCATCAAGGTGGTTGTCGGAACAGGTGCGGTCAACACGGCAACCGCCGCCTCACTTGCCGCGCATGCCCAGAAGGTGGGTGCGCATGGGCTGATGGTGATCCCGCGCCTGTTGTCGCGCGGCACGGTTCCGGCGGCGCAAAAGGCCCATTTCAAGGCGGTTCTGGCCGCCGCCCCCAACCTGCCTGCGGTGATCTACAACAGCCCCTATTACGGCTATTCCACCAAGGCCGATCTGTTCTTCCAGATCCGGACCGAGCATCCGAACCTTGTCGGCTTCAAGGAATTCGGGGGGTATGATGATCTGTCTTACGCGGGCGAGGCGATTACTTCGGGAAATCCCGACATCAAGTTGATGATCGGGGTCGATACCGCCGTGTTCCACGGTTACGTCAATTGCAACGCCGATGGTGCAATCACCGGGATCGGCAACGTTCTGCCGCGCGAAGTGCTGCATCTGACCGCCTTGTGCCAGGCCGCAATGAAGGGCGATGCCGAGGCGCGGCGCCTTGCGTTCGAGCTGGACACCGCGATGCAGGTGTTGTCCAAGGTCGATGCGGGGCCCGATCTGGTACTGTTCTTCAAGCATATGCTGGTGATCAAGGGTGACCCTGCCTACAAGCTGCATTTCAACGAAGGCGATGCGCTGACAACGGCGCAGGCCGGGTTTATCGAGGCGCAGCTGGCCTTGTTCGACGCTTGGTATGCCGATTGGTCCAAGCAGCCCGAGGCCCTGAAATACGCGGCTTGACACCATGCAGGTGATCGTCATCGGGGCCGGCGTCATCGGTCTGTCTGCTGCCCTGATGGCACAGTCGCGTGGGCTTTCGGTGACGGTGATTGACCGGATCGGACCGGCGGCGGGGGCTTCGGCAGGCAATGCCGGGGCTTTTGCCTTTACCGATATTCTGCCGCTTGCCTCACCCGGTATCCTGCGCAAGGCTCCGAAATGGCTGATGGACCCGCTGGGGCCGTTGTCGGTGCCGCCGGCTTATGCTGTGAAGATTGCGCCGTGGATGTATCGTTTCTGGCGGGCCTGCGCGCCGGGCGCGGTGGTGGCATCCACCGTGGCGCAGACCGCGCTGATGGATCTGTCCAAGGCCGAGCTGGAGCCGTTTTTGGCCACCACAGGCACTCTGCCGATGCTGGAAAAGCGGGGTAACCTGCAGGTTTACGAG
>CALRKX020000117.1:0-6795 GCA_943368305.1 Erythrobacter sanguineus | reverse complement strand
AATACCTTTGGTGGAAATCCGGTATCTGCCGCCGTCGGTCGTGCCGTGCTGGAGGTGATCGAGGAGGAAGGGCTGATGGAAGGCGCCCGCCGTGTTGGTGCCCGGTTGCTTGCTGGCCTGCAACAAATTGCCCCACGGCATTCCCATGTGGGCGATGTGCGGGGGGCGGGGCTTTATGCGACGCTGGAACTGGTTGAGGATCGGGCGACCAAAACCGCCTCGGCCAGCTTGAATGCAAGGCTGATCAACCTGTTGCGGGATGAGGGCGTTCTGGTCGGGTCGTGCGGGCGCGGGGCGAACTGCCTGAAGATCCGCCCGCCGCTGTGCTTTTCGAACCAGGATGTGACCCGGCTTGTCGAGGTGCTTGATCTTTGCCTCGCGCGGCTGGCGATGCCAACTGCGACTTGACCGGCTTGGCGTCGGGCGGGCATTGCTGTCAGGTCCGGTCCCGACTTTTGGTTGCACTGCCGCGAAACGGATGACCGCAGAACCACAGGAAAGTGACGACATGCAAAAGACAAGCCTTGCCATCGCGCCGATTGCCCAGGGCAGCTTGTCCCAGCGCGCCTATTCCGTTCTGCGGGACGGGTTGATAAGCGGCCATTTCCGCCCCGGTCAAAGGCTGGTGATGCAGGATCTGGCCGATCAGCTTGGCACCTCGATCACCCCGGTGCGAGAGGCCTGCATGCGACTTGTCAGCGAGGGCGGACTGCAACTGCGGTCGGGCCGCTTTGCCATCGTGCCGCCGATGACGCTGGAGCGGTATATGGAGGTGCGCCTGATGCGGCTGGAGCTGGAGGGCCTTGCCGCGGAACTGGCCGCCCAGCGGGCAACCGCCGAAGATGTGGCCCGACTGAATGAAATTCACCCGCTGTATGCGGCTGCCGACAATGAAGAACAGGCCGATGAAGCGTTTCGCCTGAACCGAGAGTTTCACTTTGCGGTCTATCGCACCTCTGGCATGTCGATGCTGGTCAGCCATATCGAAAGCCTGTGGACCTCGATGGGGCCGATGCTGACCGTGTTCTTCATGCGTGGCAAGCGCAGCTATTTCGGTGCCGATGTCCACAAGCGGGTCATCGAATGCATCGAGGCGGGCGATGGCCCCGGTGCGCGGGCCGCGATTCGGCGCGATATCATCGATGGTGGCGTGGATTTCATCCGCTTCCTTGAAGACCACGCTGAAATTTCAGTCGATTAGGTCTCTTCCCGGCCATCCGCCTTTTTGGCGTGCCTGACGTTCATCTTTGCCGTTGACTTGCATTTTATAAGTTGCATGATGATGACAGTTTGATGCAATCGCAGGCGTGGAAAGGTCGGGGAATGATAAGGTCGGATGGCTTTGCCGCAGCGCCCAATTCCGTCGAGGGGCGCGATGCCCGCTGGCACATGCACCCCAACACCGATGCCCGCCGCCATGAACAGACCGGGCCTTTGGTGATCGAGCGCGGCGATGGCATCCATGTCATCGACAACACCGGCAAGCGCTATATCGAGGCGATGTCGGGTCTGTGGAGCGCGGCCTTGGGCTTTTCCGAAAAGCGGCTGGCCGAGGTGGCCTATCAGCAGATGCTGGAGCTGCCGTTCTATCACAACTTCAACCACCGCGCCGTTGCCCCGGCCGCCAATCTGGCCGAACGGCTGGTGTCGCTGGCCCCGGTGCCGATGAGCAAGGTGTTCTTCACCAACTCTGGATCAGAGGCAAATGACACCGCGCTGAAAATGATCTGGTATCGCGCCAACGCCATGGGGCAGGGGGCCAAGAAAAAGGTCATCGCCCGCCGCCGTGGTTTTCATGGTGTGACCATCGGGGCAGGCAGTCTGACCGGATTGCCGATGAACCACGGCGCGTTTGATCTGCCGATCGCGCAGGTGCGCCATGTCAGCTGCCCGCATTTCTGGCGCGAAGGCCTGCCGGGCGAGACCGAGGAAGATTTTGCCACGCGGCTGGCCAATGAGCTGGATGCCCTGATCCGGGCCGAGGGGCCGGAAACCGTGGCAGCCTTCTTTGCCGAACCCGTGATGGCAGCGGGCGGCGTGATCGTGCCACCGGCGACCTATTGGGAAAAGATACAGGCCGTTCTGGCGCGCCATGACGTGCTGCTGGTGGCCGATGAGGTGGTGTGCGGGTTTGGTCGGACGGGCAAGATGTTCGGGTCCGAGACGCTGGGGATGCGGCCTGACATCATGGTGGTGTCAAAGCAACTGGCGTCGTCTTACATGCCCATCGCGGCCGTGCTGATCAATGACCGGGTTTACGGACCCATCGCCGATGAAAGCGCGCGGCGCGGCATGTTCGGCCATGGGCTGACGGCGGGGGGGCACCCGGTTGCCACGGCTGTCGCGCTGGAAAACCTGACGATCATCGAGGAGCGCGGTCTGGTTGAACAGGCGGCGCGGGTTGGCGCCCATATGATGCGTGGCCTGCACGAACGGCTGGGCAATCATCCGATGGTTGGTGAAATTCGCGGCATCGGCCTGATTGCGGGTGTTGAGCTGGTGGCCGACCGCGCGACCAGGGCCCCGCTGGGGGCTGTGGGCCGGCTGGGCGCCCGCGCGGCGGCGCTGATGCTGGAGGCGGGCGTGATCCTGCGCGCCATGGGCGACACGCTTGCGCTGTGCCCGCCGCTGATCATCGCCGAACCCGACATTGACCGCATTCTGGACGCGTTTGCACCGGCCCTTGATGCCCTTTCCGCCGGGGCGGACTGAACGCCCTCTAGCCGGAACCAATACAGAAGCCGCAAAGGCCACCCAGATTTTTCAACACGGAGAAAAACGATGAACCTGACCAAAGCCCTTCTTGCCTGTTCGGTCGTCATGGCTTCGGCCTCCATGGCCAACGCCGACGACTGGTGGCCGTTTTCGATCGCAACCGCCAAGGGTGGCGACCTGACCAAGGTGGAAACAATCGACTATGCGCCACTGGAAAAGGCCGAAAAGGCCTGGAATCTGTGCGTGCTGTTCCCGCATCTGCAAGACAGCTACTGGCTGTCGGTGAACTACGGCATCGCCGAAGAGGCCAAGCGGCTGGGCGTGAAGTTCACGCTTTTGCAGGCGGGCGGCTATTCCAACCTGCCAAAGCAAATCTCGCAATATGATGACTGTCTGGCTGCGGGGGCCGATGCCATCCTGATCGGCGCCATTTCCGAAGCAGGGCTGGCCGCCAAGATCAACGAAGGCATGGCCAAGGGCGTGGTGAACATTGCCGTGGCCAACCCGATCCTGGAAACCCCGATCACCGCGCGCATCACCCCCGATTTCCACGCCAAGGGCTTTGAAACCGGAGAGTTCGTCAAGAAATTCCTGGGCGACAAGGCGGGTGCCGCCGTTGGCTTCCCCGGTCCGCAGGGGTCGGGCTGGGCCGAAACCTATATGTCGGGGTTCCGCGATTCCACCGCGACAGGTAATGTAAAGCTGTTGGCGGAAATGTATGGCGAAGCCTCGGTTCCCGCGCAGTTGCGTCTGGTTGAGGACGCGTTGCAGACCTATCCCGACATGAATGTGATCTGGGGCGGTGCGCCCACCGCCGAAGCTGCGATCGGGGCTGTGGCAGATGCCGGGCGGGATGATGTGACCATCATCGCCTCTTACGAAAACCAGACCATGCTGAGTGCGGTGAAAGAGGGCAAGGTTCTGGCCTTTGCCACTGAATACCCGGTGATCATGGGCCGTATCGGGGTTGATCTGGCCGTGCGCGCGCTGGAAAAGAAAGATCACGAACAGATCCTGCTGGTGGCACCGGGCATCGTCAGCAAGGAAAACGTGGACACCATCGACACCACGCAAATCTTTGCCCCCGAAGGGTTCCAGCCGGTCTTCTCGGCCGAATGATGATAGCATCCGGGCGGGGCCAACCCTGCCCGGATGACCCAAGGCAGGAAGGCGGGCCGGACATGCTGGAAATCACTGGCTTTTCCAAGGCATTCAACAATGTGGTCGTTCTGGACAGCGTGGATTTCTCGCTGGCACCGGGCGAAGTTCATGCCCTGTTGGGCGAAAACGGGGCGGGCAAGTCCACCCTGATCAACCTGATCATCGGCACCTTTCCCCGCAGCGCGGGCCGGATGGTGTTCAAGGGCACCGAAGTGGATGCGCTGGACCCGCAGACCTCTCGTGCCATGGGAATTTCTGCGGTTTTTCAGGAATTCTCGCTGGCCCCTGATCTGACGGTGGCCGAAAATCTGTTTCTTGGCCGGGAAGAACGCACTGGCCCTTTTCTGCGCCGGGCAAAGATGCGTCAGGCGGCGCAGGCCCTGATGCAGGATCTGGGCTTTGCCGTGCCGTTGGATGCCAAGGTTGGCAGCCTGAGCCGTGCACAAAAGCAGATGGTGGAAATCGCCAAGGCCCTGCGCATGGGGTCTGAGGTGCTGATCCTGGATGAGCCCACGGCCTCGCTGACCGATGGCGAGGCGGAAAAGCTGTTCGAGGCGATGGCCCGGCTGAAGGCGCGGGGCGTGGGCATCATCTATGTTTCCCACCGGATGAGCGAAATTCGCAACCTGTCAGACCGGGTGACGGTGCTGCGCGGCGGCAAACTGGTGGGCACCGTGCAGACGGCGGATGTGACCAACAGCCAGTTGATCGAAATGATGGTGGGCGTTCCGGTGGACAAGCTGTTCCCGGTGATCACCTCGGAACCCGGCCCGGAGCGGTTGCGGGTTTCGCATATCACCACGGCCTCTGGCTCGGTGCGCGACGCGTCCATCACCTTGCGCGCGGGTGAGGTTGTGGGGCTGGCCGGACTGGTCGGCTGTGGCCGAAGCGAGCTGTGCCGTGCGATTTTCGGGCTGGAACCGCTGTCGGGCGGCGAGATCATCCTGTCGGGCAGCCATGTCACCCACCCCAGCCCGGCGCGGATGTTGCGCCAGCGGCTGTGCTATTTCCCCGGCGACCGCGCCGCTGAAGGGCTGGCCCTGACCCGTCCGGTGCGCGAAAACGTGACCATGGCCACGCTGGACGAACCGGCAATCGCATCTGGACCGGTCCTGCGCTATTGGGATGAACCCCGCGTCATCCGCACCCCGTTGGAGGATCTGGGCCTGCGCCCGATGGCCCCGGAACGGCGCGTGATGGCGTTTTCGGGGGGCAACCAGCAAAAGGTGATGCTGGCGCGCGGCTTGATGCGGCCCTTTGACGTGTATCTGTTCGATGAACCCACCGTGGGCATCGACGTGAATGCCAAGGCCGATGTCTATGCCCTGATCAAACGGCTGGTCGAAGGCGGGGCGGCGGTGATCCTGTCCAGCTCCGAACTGCCGGAACTGCTGCACCTGTCCAGCCGCAGCTATGTGATGAGCGAGGGGCGCATCGTGTCCGAGCTTTCCGGCGCGGCAATGACCGAAGCCGCCATCCTGTCACACTATTTCGGCCATTGATGAGACGAGGACACTGATCATGATACCCCCCTCTCTGGCCGCTGATCCACCGCAGGCGCCCCGCCGCAGCCGGGTCGAGGCCGTTCTGGCGAATGGCGGCATCGTCATTCTGCTTTTGCTGCTGGCGGTGGTCTGCACCGCGTTGGCTGAACCCCGGTTTCTGAACCGGATGAACCTGATCAATCTGGGCCGCAACTTTTCCTTTCTGCTGATCCCGGCGATGGCACAGACCTTGGTGATGACGGCGGGCGGTTTTGACCTGTCGGTCGGCATGGTGGCGGCGGCCGGGTCGGTTGTCAGTGCGCTGGCCATGGGGGCGGTGACGGCCCATGTTCCTGGGGCAGACGGGCTGGCGATTGCGGCGGCCCTGCTGGCGGTGCTGGCGGTCGGGTTGGCTGTGGGGTTGACCAACGCCGTGCTGGTCGCGCGCTTTGCCCTGTCGCCTTTTATGGTCACGCTGGCGGTGATGTCGGCGCTGTCGGGAATTGCGCTGTATTACACCCAAGGCATCCCGATCTATGGCGTGGCGGACAGCTTTGTCGATGGCGTCGGGCGCGGGCAGATTGCGGGTATTCCGGTTATCCTGCTGATTGCGCTGGCTATTCTTGCGCTATGCATCACGATCCAGCGCTTTACCGTCTTTGGTCGTCACATCTATGCCGTGGGCAGTGATGAGCGTGCGGCACGGCTTTCGGGCGTGAACACCCGGCGTGTCCTGATCCTGACCTATGTGCTGGCGGGGGTGCTGGCGGCTTTTACCGGCTTTCTGATGACGGCGCGGATCGGGTCCGGTCAGGCGACGATCGGCGGCACCATGGCGTTGGAAACCATTGCGGCGGCGGTGATCGGGGGTGTGTCTCTGCGAGGGGGGGCGGGCCGTGTCGGGCTGGTGGCGATGGCCGCCCTGTTCCTGACCGTGATCGCGAATGCGATGAACCTTCTTCAGTTGGACAGCAAGTATCAGACGCTGGTTCTGGGGGCGGTTCTTATCCTTGCTCTGGGAATGGAGCGCGTGCTGCTGAGGAGCAAGGACAGATGACCGCGAACCCTTTCAAAGCGCCGGTGTCGGGTCTGGCAAACCTTGGTCAGCGGCTGGGTCCGTGGCGGCTGGTCATCGGGATTTTGCTGGTCCTGCTGGCCTTTGCCATGGTCGAGCCGCGCGTGATTTCCCCCGCCAACCTGCGCAACATCGCGGTGCAGGGCAGCTATCTGGCGGTCTTTGCGCTGGCGCAATGCCTGGTGATCCTGACGCGCGGGTTTGACCTGTCGCTTGGCTTTACCGTGTCGCTGGTCAGTGTGCTGTCGGCGATGGTTATGGTGGCCACCGGATCGACCCTTGCCGGTATTGCCACCGGCCTTGGCGTCGGGCTGCTGATCGGGCTGCTGAACGGTGCACTGATCGGTGGCATCGGCCTGA
>CALRKX020000116.1:0-6818 GCA_943368305.1 Erythrobacter sanguineus | reverse complement strand
ATCCAGCAGATAGATCCCGTCACCATGCGCGGTGGCTGCAACTGCGGCGATGTCTGCGGCCCTGCCCGATTGTGCCAGCGCCTCGGAAATAGCCTCGGCGGTGGCGGCCCATAGCGCGGCCATGTCGCGTTCGACATGGCGGGCGCGCGGTATGATCTGCGGCAGGCGACGCCGGGCAACGGCCAGAACAGACCCGGTCGCATCAAACACCACAGCCTTGGTGACGGTCAGTCCGTTATCGATGCCCAGAAGGCAGGGGCCGGGGGTATTGGTCATGGCATGTCCTCCATGGCAACGACCCTATCCAAACTGATCCAGTTTGTAACTAAAAATTATGGTATAATATCAAAATTCATCGTTACAATCTATATGGCCTGCACGGCCGCAACCTCAACATTGATGCCGCGCGCCTTCATCCGGTCGATCAGGCGCGGCGGGGTGCCATCATCGACGATGACCACGTCGAATTCATCCAGCGCGCCCATCGCGTGCAGGGCGCGGCGTTCGAATTTGGTATGGTCGGCCAGCAGAATGCGCCGGGCAGCACTGTCGAACATGGCGCGCTTGATCTCGACCATCTCGGGGTTCTGGTGAAACACCATGTCGTCGGTGATGGCCGACATCGACAGAAAGACCAGATCAGGGCGCAGGCGGCGGATCTCGGCGGTGGTCACCGGCCCCATGAAGGCGTTGCACCAATTGTAGAACTGCCCGCCCAGGCCCAGCAGCGTGATATCCCGAACTCCCCGCAGTTCGTTCATCAGGGTGATGGAATTGGTAATGGCCGTCAGCGGCACGCGCGAGGCAAGATGCGGCACCATCTGAAGGACAGTGGTGCTGTCATCGAAGAAGACCGCCTGCCCCGGCTCAATATGGGCGGCGGCGGCGGCGGCAATTGCCCGCTTTTCCAGCTCTTGCCGGGACGATCGGTAAACCGCGCTTGATTCCACCAGACTGGTCGGTGCTGCGGAGACGATGCCGCGCGTCTTGCGCAACAGGCCGCGGCCCACCAGCTCATCCAGATCGCGGTGGGCGGTCATCAGCGAAATGCCAAACCGGGCGGTCAGATCCTCGATCCGCATGGTGCCTTCGGTCATCACCGCCTCGGCAATCAGGTGACGGCGCGCGATCTGGCGTGCATGACGGCTGTCAGAGGGGATCTGATCGGCGGTCATCAGTTCTGCTGTCTGATCTTTCGGGACTCTGCTGTCGGACATTCCTGCGCCTCCTGACAGGTGCGGATAGCGCATCTGCCCTGAAAGGCAAGCAAAGCTTGGCCATGGGTCTGTGAGCAAGAAGCGGCACCGGTTTCCCGGTGCCGCAGGAGGAAAGGGGGGCAGCCAGAAGCCGCCCCCCCTCGGGAGGTCTTATTCAGACAGGGTGAACGGGCCGGTGTATTTGTCCACGTTGTCCTTGGTGATCAGCAGGCAGTCGAACAACTGCTTTTCGGTCGCAGCCCCGGTCGCGCCGGTCTTGATGAAGGTATCGGCCTGCTTGACCGCCTCGGCCGAGAACACGGCGACGGGTTGCAGAACGGTATACTGCATCTCACCAGCCTTCACGGCGTCAACCGCATCGGGCGAGCCGTCAAAACCGCCAACCTTTACATTGGCCAGCTTGCCCGCCTCTTTCAGCGCCGCAATCGCGCCCAGCGCCATTTCGTCATTGCCAGAGATCACGCCAATGATATCGGGGTTGGCTTGCAGCAACGACTGCATCTTCTGGTAGCCCTTGGTGCGGTCCCAGTCGGCCACTTCCTTGCCAACCTTCACCAGATCCGGGTACTGGGTGATGACAGTTTCATAGCCGTTCGACCGGGTGGCGGCGTTGTTGTCGGCAGGGTTTCCGAACAGTTCGACATAGTTGCCCTTGTCGCCCACCATCGAAACCCACTGCTCGGCGCCCAGTGCGGCCCCTTGCGCGTTGTTCGAGACGAGCTGCGCCTTGGCCAGACCTTCCTGGTTGATTTCGGCATTGACCAGGAACACCGGGATACCGGCATCAACGGCCTTTTTCACGGCGCCGATCGACCCGTCGGCATTCGCCGGATCCAGGATGATCGCCACCGACTTGTTGGTGATCGCGGTGTCGATCAGGGTGCTTTCGGCGTTGGTGTCACCCTTGTGGGCAGCCACATTGGCGGTATAGCCCATCGATTCCGCAGTGGCCTTGGCCACGTCGCCTTCGGTCTTCCAGTAGGGGTTGGCCGGGTCGGTCACGATGATCGAGATCAGGCCTTCGGCCGAGGCGGCGAACGTCATCAGCGGCGTCACGGCAACAGCAGCCATCAGCGCGCGGCGGGTCATTTTCAACATTTGGTCTCTCTCCCTTGGGTTGGTGGTAGTATGCCGGTGTGGCAGGCTTTCCGCACGGGCCGCTTGCGGCCGGTGCAGAGAAGTTCGGTTCAGGATTTGCGGCCGCCCTTGCCGTACTGGATCGAGTTCATCAGCACGGCCAGCACGATCACGGCGCCGGTAAAGACGGTTTGCCAGTAGGACGACACGCCGATGATAACGAGGCCGTCGGACAGAAAGCCGATGACGAAAGCACCCAGCATGGTGCCGCGTACGGTGCCGCGCCCCCCCGTCAGCGCCGCCCCGCCGATGACGACAGCGGCAATCGCCGTCAACTCATAGGTGGTGCCTGCGGTTGGCCCGGCAGAGGTAAGCTGGGAAGACAGGACCAGCCCGGCAACAGCCGCCAGAATGCCCGACAGGGTGTAGACGGTGATCTTCACCCGCTTGACCGGCACACCCGACAGATCGGCCGCCCGCTCATTCCCGCCAGAGGCATAAAGCCAGCGGCCAAAGGATGACCGTGACAGCATCAGCCCCGTCAGGATGGCAATGGTCGCCAACACCAGAACCGAGATCGGAACACCCGCCAGCCGGTTGAAGCCCAGCCAGTCAAAGCCGGTGTTGCCCAGTTCGGGACGCCCATGCAGGTTGTTATAGGTCAGGCCATTGGTTTGCAGCAGGGCAACCCCGCGCGCCACATACATCACGCCCAGTGTGGCAACAAAGGCGGGTACCTTGAACCACGCGATCAGCGCGCCGTTCAACGCTCCCACCAGCGCCCCGGCGGCACAGGTCAGCACCACCACCGCCCAGACCGGCGGAAACAGGATGACCCCAAAAGCCGGCAGTTCGATACCTTGCATCAGCGCGCCAGCCAGAACCCCGCACAGCGCCAGAACCGAGCCGACCGACAGGTCGATGCCGCCATTCAGGATGACCAGCAACATGCCTATGGCCAGGATGCCATAGATGGCAACGTGGCTGGCCATGATCAGCAGGTTGGAAACCGTCAGATAATTGGGCGACAGATATGAGAACACCGCGATAATCGCGATCAGGGCAAAGAAGGCGCGGCCTTCAAGCAACAGCCGGCCAAGGCTGAACGATTGCGCGCTGCCTTTTGCAGCCGTACGGGCAAGACTTGTGTCGGACATGAATTATGCTCCCGTAAGGTATGTCAGGCCGCCACGGACTCGCCAGAGGCGGCCATGATCTGTTCCTTGGTGACGGTTGAATCGAACTCGGCCGAAATGTGGCCCTTGTGCATGACGATGATCCGATGGGCGATGGACAGGCATTCGCCCACTTCGGAGGTGGAATAGACAACGGCCAGCCCACGCTTTGCCCCTTCGGCCAGCAGGCGGAACACCTCGGCCTTGGCGCCGATGTCGATGCCACGGCTGGGTTCATCAAGCAGGATAACCTTGGGCCGGGTGGCCAGCATCTTGCCGATGACCACCTTTTGCTGGTTACCCCCCGACAGCGAGCCGATGGCAGCCCCCCCGCCAGATGTCTTGACCGTCACCTCCTTGATGGTGCGGTCAATCAGGTCTTGCTCGGCCTTTTTCTGGGTAAACAGGCCCTTGGTGAAAGACGCGATAGAGGCCAGCGACAGATTCTGCCCTACGGACATGGTTTGCACCAACCCGTCGCGCTGGCGATCTTCTGGCACCAATGCCAGCCCGCGCGCGATCCGCTGGGCGATGGACAGATGCGAGACCTCTTTGCCCTCCAGCACAACCTCACCGGCACTGGCGCGCAGGCGGCCCGCAACGGTTTCCATCAGCTCTGTACGCCCTGCGCCCATCAGGCCATAGATGCAGACCACTTCGCCTTCGCGCACATCCAGCGACAGCTTGTCCACGACGTTATAATCACCGCCCTTGGGGTCTGCCACGGTAACTTCGCGCAGTGACAGCGCCACCTTGCCAAAGGCATACCCGCCGGGCGGGCTGCCCAGATCGTAATTCTCGCCCACCATGTTGCGTACGATCCATTCCAGATCGATCTCGGACCGCGGGGCATAGGCGGTCATTGCCCCGTCGCGCAGAACCACGGCATGGTTGGTGATCTGCAGCGCCTCTTCCAGATGGTGAGAGATATAGACGATGCTGACACCCTTGGCGGTCAGGTCGCGGATCACCTTGAACAACACCTCGACCTCGGTCGCCGACAGGGCGCTGGTCGGTTCGTCCATGATCAGGATGCGGCTATCGACCGACAGGGCGCGCGCAATTTCCACGATCTGTTGCTGGCCAAGGCGCAATTCCTCTACCGGGGTCAGCGGGTCGATGTCTTCTTCCAACTCTTCCAGCAGCTTGCGGACCTGGCGTTCCTCTTCGGCGAAATCCACGCCCATCGGACCCTTGATCTCGCGTCCCATGAAGATGTTGTCACGCACCGAAAGGTTGGGCGCGAGGCTCAGTTCCTGATGGATGATCGAGATGCCCCGGTCCCGTGCCTCGGTCGAATTGTTGAAGGCGACCGGCTGGCCATCCAGAATGATCTCGCCTGCGGTGGGCTGAATCACGCCCGACAGGATCTTCATCAGCGTCGATTTGCCTGCGCCGTTTTCACCGAACAGGGTGGTGACCTGTCCGCGATGGATGTCAAAGTTCACGCCCTTCAGCGCATGAATCTGGCCATAGGATTTGGCAACATTGCGGGCGGCAAGAACCACCTCGCCCAGATCGGGATTGGCTGCGGGAGTGGCGGTCATTTCACAGTCACCTGAACGGGGGTGATCATCCAGTTCTTGGGGTTCACCAAACGGAAGGCCCCCACAACCTCAATCGTCTTGCCGGTCAGGTTCGCGGTGTCGATCCCATCCAGAACCACCTTCTTCATGGCGCGGTTGATGCCGGAACCCGCATCCTGATATTCGATCTGGTTCTTGAACTTGCCGAACTCGATATCGCCGGGTGCATCGCGCAGATCGGTGCCGTTGATCGCGGGGCCGGTTTGCAGGCGCACCTTGATGTCGGGCGGCAAGCCATCGACCGCCAGCGTGTAGACACCGGATTTGGGGTCTGCCGCCACACCCGACAGCTTGACCAACATAATCGCGCCGGTGGTCGAGGCGACGCCATACTGCTTGGCCGCTGCCGCCTTGTCCGCCATGACGGCGGGGCCAAGGGTCAGGCCATCCACCGCCTTTTCAAGAACAAGTTTCTGAATGCGGGGAAACTCGGTCTCTCCATAGCTGTCGGGCGAAAACGCCTGCTTGCGCACATCGGCCTCGGACCCGATATGGACCACTGTCGTATCAAGGGCGATTGCCCCCAGCAGGGCCAGCCCCGCGACCGTCATGATCACCAGACCTCGCCGCGAGGCGGCTGGAGCTTTGGGTGCGGGTGTTTGCGTCATCATTCGACCTCGGATTGCATTCGATGTGGCAAAGCCGCCTTGGGGCGGCGCAATGTCAAAACAGTGTGCAGGGCAGCACGGTCGGGCAGCCATGACTGGCACGGTGATATTGACGCTGTAGCGACATGACCTTCCTCCCCCCTTTGTCCGTCCTCGCCGCGCTCTCCTCTTCGTAGCGGGGACTCTGCGATCCGCAGTTTCTATGTGATATATCTAAGTTATGTATCTCGTCAAGAGTGATAGATTTCTATTCCATCAAAAGCTTATCTCACAGCCGCTCCGAAAGTTGGCACTCATACGGACCGAGAGGAGAATCAGGCTTCGACAGAAACGCGCATTGGCCACCCCAGCCATCGGGCAATCATTACGCCGGCGCAGAAATTCATGCTGCTTGTGCAGAAAAATACCGCTTATTAACAGCATAATAGGCCGAATTATCCCCGATAATATGCCGCTGCGCAGCAAAAGCATGCAGCCGCGATAGCGACCTGTCCGGGCCGCGTCATTGCCTTGCCTGACCTGCATGATTGATCACCATCTCCTCACTCCCACACCCAGAGTAACTGAAATAAATTTCTATGTCCGTAAAAAAATACATTCCCCGTGCGATCTTTATGATATATAAATTCGGAGAGCCAAGCGATGGATCTGCGCGACCTCATGCGCCAGCCAAAGCGAAGGAGGGGGCATGAGCGATATCGGAAGCCATGGGAAATACCATGTCTGACAAAGACATCATCATCGGAATTGATGCGGGCACCTCGGTCATCAAGGCCGTGGCCTTTGATCTGCATGGCGCCCAGCTTGCCGCCTCGGCCGTACCGAATCGCTATCGCACCGGAGCGGACGGGTCAGCGGTTCAGCCGCTTGGCCAGACCTGGGAAGACTGCGCGCTGGCCCTGCGCGGGCTGGCAGACAAGGTTGCAGGCCTTGCCTCGCGCACGGCTGCCATTTCAGTGACGGCACAGGGCGACGGAACCTGGCTGGTAGGTCACGAGAACCGCCCCGTCAGCGACGCCTGGCTGTGGCTGGATGCGCGTGCCGCGCCAACGGTTGACCGACTGGCAGCGCTGCCCGCCAACCGGGCGCGGTTCGAAGCAACCGGCACCGGCCTGAACACCTGCCAGCAAGGCAGCCAGATGGCCCATATGGATG
>CALRKX020000115.1:0-6846 GCA_943368305.1 Erythrobacter sanguineus | reverse complement strand
ACCGGCTGAGCGTCAATGCCGCGGCGACCCTTCTGAACAATGCGGGCGGATCGCATGAGGCGACGATCAACAAAGCCGCGGCCGGGAATGACGCCAGCCTTGCTTTGAAGACCGGCTTCTCGGCACGGGCCCTGTTTGGGCTGCTCGGCTCTGACGACGTGACGCTGAAGGTGTCGCCGAACGGCTCGGCCTTCTTCGATGCCTTCGTGATCGATCGCTCCAGTGGCCGGGCCGAGTTCCCGGCACCGATCGTGATCCCGGGCCTCTCTGCCGTGCCCGCATCGCCCCCGGCGGGCAAGCTTGCGCTATATGGCCGTCAGCGGGCAGGCGCGCCTTGGCTGGAAGTCGTCCGGCCATCGGGGCGCGACTTCCCTTTGCAGCCGCATATGGGTCTGAACCGGATCGGGGCCTGGGCCCCGGTCTCGGCGACGACCATCGCCGCCCAAGGCATCGCCTTGACCAGCGTCGGCACCATCAGCCACCCCGCCCTGGCGGCGGGATCGCTGCTTTCGAGTTCTCGGCGCTGGCGCGTGACCTCGGCTGCCGTGGTGGATTCCGTCTGCGATCAGCGCTCGGCCGTTACAGCCTGTTGGCGGGGCAATGCCGCAGGCCTCGGTGGCTTCACCCTCGTCGCCCGCATCAGCCTGACCACCTTGCAAGCCACCGGGATGGGCTTCTTCGGGCTGTTGTCCTCGGTCGCGGCCTTGGCGGTCACAACGACAATTTCGGTGCTTGTCGAGGCGATCGGGATCGGTTTCCAGCGCGGCACCCACACGAACTGGCAGCTGGTCAGCAATGATGCGACCGGCGCGCCAACGCTCGTGGATCTCGGGGCCGGGTTCCCGGTCGTGACGGCGGGGCTGATCACCCTGACAATATGGTGCCCGGCGGCTGGCACGTCGATCTGGCTGCGTGCTGTGAATGAGCTGACCGCCGCCGTCTTCGAACAAGAGATGACGACCGACTTGCCCCAGGCCGCGACCTTCCTCGCTCCGCGCCTCTTCCTGAACAACGGCGCCACGGCCGCGGCCGTCGCCTTCGAATGCACCGGCCTCTACCTCGAGACCGACTTCTGATCCTGAAAGGAGCCCCAATGTCGCCCGCCGCCTCATCCGCCTATGTCGCCGAGCTGCGCCAGCAGATCGCGATCCTCTCCGAACGTTGCGCCCTTCTCGCCGCCGAACTGGCCGCCGCCCGGGAGGTGCAAAGTCCGTCACCGGGCACGCCCGCTGCCGGTTGAACCCCGACAAGACCGCCCCGCGCCCCGCCCTTCCGGTGGGGTTTTTCTTTGCCCGAAAGGACCCCCTCACATGACCGAACAGATCGATGCGCTGAAGGCGCTGCAGATGGCAATGGCGCGCCTCGGCTACTACACTGGCGCGATTGACGGGCTCTTCGGCCCGCGCACTGATGCCGCGCTGAAGGCCGTCGCCAACGAGGGCGGCGCGCTCCGCAACCTAAAGCCATTGGCCGTCTCAACACCGAGCGGGCGGATGATTTTCCAGGGCAGCGCCCGCTATCCAGTGGACGAGATCGTCATCCACTGCGCCGCCACCCATCCGGACTGGATGCGGGGGCAGGACCTCACCGCCAAGCGCAAAGAGATCGACCGCTGGCACCGCGAAGAACGCGGCTGGCGCAAGATCGGCTACCACCATCTGATCGATCGCGACGGCGCGATCCTGCCCGGCCGCGCCGAGACCGAGATCGGCGCCGGGGTCGAAGGTCACAATCGCGGCGTGATCCATATCTGCTTGATCGGCGGAGCGGGTTCGGCCGCCACTGATCCCTTCGAGCGGAACTTCACCGCCGCCCAGGATCGTGCCCTGCGCGGCCTGATCGACGCCATCCGCTCCGAGACCGCCATCACCCGCATCACCGGTCACAACGACCACGCCGCCAAAGCCTGCCCGGGCTTCGTCGTGCGCAGCTGGATTAACTGGGCCTGAAACGCACCAAAGGAGAGACCATCATGAACCTGATCAATCAGCCCACCCTTCGCCCCACCCGCAAGATGGCTGCCGTCGGCTGGACCAGCCTTTTGGGCCCGATCGTGGCTGCGGTCATCGCGCCCTGGCTGCCGGGGCTGTCCGAAGCCTGCGGCGGCGAAGTAGGCGCTTCGCTCGTCGCCGGAGGGCTCGCGCTGGCGCAGGGCGCGGTGAACTTCGTGGCGGGGTATGTGGTGAGGGACTCAGCCAACGAAGCAACAGATGACTAGATGAGAAGCTTTCCACTGAAGCGTTACCAGCGTGAACGAACAAACAACCCTCACTTGTTGCTTGCGTTCTGCTTCACGCTGGGTACCTAATCCCGCTGAAGCGGGTGCAGGATTAGAAAGATGGATAGAGTCAAAGCGCTGGAGATTGAATCCAAACTGAAAGGCCAAACTCTTCAGCAGTGGCAAATTTCTTCGTTGATAAACTTTGGAAAATCGGCAGCCGTTTTCCGCGGCAAAGACATTACAGATGGAGGCACGGTTGCAATTAAGATATTCGACGACGAGCTGATCGAAAAGTATGGAGACACTGCCCAGCTCAAGAGAATTGATCGAGAGCTTGAACTTATTGGAAAGTCTCACCCCAACATGGTCAAAATCCTCGGGGGAGGCTTCGATAGCGTTACAGGAAACCATTTCATTGTTATGGAGTTCCTGCCAGGGAACAACATCAAGGAATGCCTTGAACATATCCCCATGGATCATGTACCGGCCCTTGTATCACAGCTTGCCAACTGCTGTGAATACCTTGAAACACTGGGGTTGGCACACAGAGACATCAAACCCGAGAATATTGTAATTTCCGAGGACTACTCCCGTCTAACTTTGCTGGACTTTGGCGTGGTACGACCTTTCGGTCGCGGGGACATCACAGACGATAATGGAGTTCAGTCGTTTGTAGGAACCCTGCAGTATAGTTCTCCGGAATTCCTTCTTAGGCAGGAAGAAGATACTATTGAAGGTTGGCGGGCCCTAACCTTTTACCAGATAGCTGCAGTAATACATGACCTAGTAATGAGAAAGCCGATCTTTTCAGACAATCTGCAACCGTACGCAAGGTTAGTGAACGCAGTCCAGCAAAACACACCCACGATCGACAGCAAAGCGGTACCAAGCTACCTGATCGAAGTAGCGAGACTTGGACTAATGAAGGACTTCCGCAAGCGGCTTAGTTTCTTGACATGGCAATCTTTTCACCCGCCGTCACCTTCGTCTGACAAGCTCGCTGCTCTTCGTGAACGAGTTTCCAAGAGATCGACAATCGTAGAAGACCCCGCAGCGGCCTCAGCATCACAGGCCAGTGATACAGCGATAGCTTTGGTCGAAGATGTGATTTCTAACCTAAAGGTAAGAGCTCGTGCGATACGGAACGCGAACCGGAGTGCATTTCCACCGCTGAACATTTCTCGGGAAGCTGATATCCTCTGTATCGGGTTCGAAAAATCACTGCCACACAAACTTTCGGGAAACCTCAGGATTTGGCTCGAAGTTCAAGTCATCGATCCGGCAGTTGGGCTCGTGGCAATCTCCGCCAAGGGAAGTATGTCCACCAATAGCGTCTTGCTGCCAGAGACATCGGTTGAAGTTTTTCACGGCCTTTCTTCAAGTGGCGATCTTGCACAGAGCGTCGAACGCGTGCTCTACGAGGCGATCGATCAAGCGCAGAACGTTGCTTTGGGATCTGATAATCTGTTACTAGCACTGTCCGCCGCGACATACGAGGCTCAACATGTCTAACACTTGGTGGACAAATCCAGCTGACTTGGACGATCAACAGAAGGCTGTTGTGTCCCTTGATCGCGACGGGCATCATCTCGTCGTCGGCCCTCCAGGATGCGGCAAGACCAACCTGCTTCTTCTTCGAGCATCCTATCTCCACAGGGCTGGGTTGAAGAACATCGCTGTATTGACTTTCGCGCGATCGCTTCGAGAATTCCTAGCTAGTGGTGCGGGGAATTATGCGTTCTCGGCAGACAAAATTCAAACGTACATTAGATGGGGTACAACCGTTCTTCTGGAAAATGGTGCAGTAGTGCCAAAAGAGGAGGATTTTGGGACGAACCGATCGGCGATCGCCCGCAGCCTAAGTGCGATTGCCACGCGCCGTCTTCCACAGAATTCTTTTGATTGTATTCTTATCGATGAGGCTCAGGATTACACTGCGGCCGAACTGAATACTCTGATGCAATTCACGCCACGACTCTTCGCAGTTGGCGACAAGAATCAGAGAATTCAATCGGATGATGAGACGGCGCTCGATAGCCTTTCAGGGGCTGGTTTCAGAACAACCAGCCTCAAATTCCATTATCGTAATGGACTGAAGATTTGCCGGGTCGCTGATGGGATTCAGGGTCTTGTTGATCATGCAGACGGGCTAGAAGCAACTTCGAACTACGACGAAGAAGCTTTTCCCTCGACTGTTTCTTGCGACGGAGGCATCAACTTGGCAGATCAGATATCGCTTCTGATTGAACGAATTCCCGATCAGCTAAGTGCCTATCCAGATGAGTATATCGGGATCATCTGTCCCAGAAAGCAGGAGCTGGAAGCAGTAGCGGAAGGACTTTTGTCCTCACCTCTCGCGCCCTTCGTTCACGTTCAGCACGGAGACTACGAGGCACTATCACCTGATCGGCGTGTGGTCCTTACAACTGTGCATGGCGCGAAGGGTCTTGAGTTTCGAGCGGGACATTTCGTGGCGGCAGATACGGTGAAGAAGTTTCCGCTTCAAAAGAAGCTAGCTTATACCGCAGTTACGAGATGTAAGACATCGCTATGCGTCTATCATGAGAATGATCTTCCTGGCTACCTTGAGAGCGGGCTTCAGGCCTGTTCTGGCCCAGCAAAGGAGCCGAAGCTGGACGATCTTTTTGGATCGGGAATGCTATGAACTACTTACGGCTCGATCGAGAGAAGCTGATCGATTGGTTAGGCGGTCGTCTTCAGGCAGAGGTTCAGGAGGGCGAACTCCCGAGGCAGTCCGGCAGATTGCCCTCGAATGAAGTCTTCATCGTGTCTCCGCCCAAGGGAGAACGCACGGACCTTCCCGTCATTGCAGTACCACAGGAAGGAATGCGGGAGTTTTTCGCTTTCGTTAGCACATATGCAGCCAACCTAAGGCCACTTTCGGCCTTTTATCACGTGGTCACGATTGAGCAGCTCCAACTCGTCCTGGCGCAAGAAGAGCGGCGACAGTTCAAGAGTATGGCTATTGATAAACTTATTGGTGTGTCGTTCGCGGAGGCCTTTGTTAACGCGTCCGGTCGTTTGCGTTCACTGAGTGATCTATCCGTGGGCGGTGTTAAAGCCACACTTTCTGCGAGCCTTATGAATGCAGTAATGAATGCATATCCAACTGAGACGCTCGCAGATATTTCCGATCGGTGGAATCAAGCCCGACGTTTAACTGGTCAAACCTCCACGGCAGTTCCGAGTGAGGATGTTCTGGCCGTTTGGCAGTCTATATCGGAGGCACTTAACCATTCGTCCGCGCGTTATTCGAAGACGAAGCAGACTGCAATCGTGCGGGCCCTAGCAGACGCCCTCACTGACGGCATACCATTTGAAGCATGGTTTGAAGAGACAATCCGACGGACGCTGGGAGCAGAGTTAAATCTATCATCGTTAAGGGGAGCACGAGAGGAACGTGTTCGCTCGTTGCCGCGCATTCTTGAGCAGCTTTTCCTTGCCAAGATTGAACGCGACGTCGCTGATTTCATCGCTGGCGGACTACTCTCGATGATCGGTAATGGATCGATGGGTCACCTTGGTTTGCTGGAGTCCGTAAGCAAGAGCCGACCGCGGGCCGCTTTATGGTTTGGCGCCATGTCTACATTTCATCCACAGTCTGACATTCTCTCAACAGCCAATTGTCTGGGACAGCGTGTTTTGCGGGACATTCGGGAGGGACGCTCAGTTTTTGGGGTTCCGGAGAGCGATATCCAAGTCGAAGAGCTTGAGGTCATCGGGGATAAGGCGTTCGGGGATGAAGGAATTAGGACCGGACACTCTGGGACTGTAGTCGTTGGGTTGTTGGGGGCAGTGAATGGGTGGTTCCGAAGCCCAAGCGGAAAACGTGACGAACCGCCACGGACTAGCGCCGAGGAGCAACAAGCAATTTTGCTTCACGAACGTGCTCGTCTTGAGGAACTGCAGTTCCTACTCGATCGTGCGGTGAGGATTGCGCACGAGATCCGTCAACCTCGCCAACGTGAGCTCTTCGATCGCTCAGGTTCCGAACCACGAAAGAGGAGATAGGGAGCCTTCCTTGCTGCTCCGCATCTCGCGCGCCCGCCTAAGCCGGGCGCTGCATTTTACGCCGCCATCGATATCCACCTTGAGAGCCACCTGATCGATCCGCAGCTGCTACGGTCGGATGACTTCGACGGCTTCGTCGGACGGCGCCTGGAGGCGCTGCTATGGCTGATCGAGGCCGCGACAGGGAAGGCGATCTATCGCGGGGTAGCGGCGGACGAGTCGGTGGAGGACATGATTGAGGACGAGGCTGAGGGGCTTGAGGCGGGCGAATAGGCTTCCTTTCCTGTCTACCTTCGCCCGGTGCGGTTTTCGCGCGCTCCCGATCCTGCCCAGCTTCTATCCCGCTGATCTTGCACGCGGAATTCATCCGTTTGTTGACCTATTGTTGACCCGCGCGGAAGAACGCAAAAAGCCGCCCGTTGGGGCGGCTCTTAAGCGGTTGTTTTCGTTCGTATAATTCTGGTTGCGGGGGCAGGATTTGAACCTGCGGCCTTCAGGTTATGAGCCTGACGAGCTACCGGGCTGCTCCACCCCGCGTCCGTGCCTTTTGGGCTGCCCTTCCGGGAGATTGTGTGGAAGGGTTTTATGATTTG
>CALRKX020000114.1:0-6872 GCA_943368305.1 Erythrobacter sanguineus | reverse complement strand
CTGGATGATCGCTTCGGTCGAACCCTGAACGTCGCCCTTGACGATAACCGGCAGTTCCGAAACCGACTGGTCGGCCTTGGCCTTGGCCATAAGCTGTTCCAGCGTGGTCGCAGCACCGGCTGCCGCGCGCTTGTCCTTTGCCGCCTTCTCGCGATAGTCGGCAATCTCACGCGCCTGCGCTTCGGTATCGACCACGTTCAGCACATCACCTGCTTGCGGCGTGCCGTTCAGGCCCAGAACCTCGACCGGAACCGATGGACCGGCTTCGGTCACCGTCTCGCCCTTGTCGTTGATCAGGGCGCGCACCTTGCCCCACTGTTCGCCGACGACGAAGATGTCGCCCTTCTTCAGCGTGCCGCTTTGTACCAGAACGGTGGCAACCGGGCCACGGCCCACATCCAGCTTTGCCTCGATCACGGCGGCCGCAGCGGCGCGGTTCGGGTTGGCCGTCAGTTCCAGGATTTCCGCCTGCAGCGCGATGGCTTCCAGCAGATTGTCCAGACCCTTGCCGGTCTTGGCCGAAACCTCGACATCCTGCACATCGCCCGACATCGCCTCGACGACGATTTCGTGCTGCAACAGGTCCGTGCGCACCTTTTGCGGGTTCGCATCGGGTTTATCGACCTTGTTGATCGCCACGATCAGCGGCACCTTGGCAGCCTTGGCGTGGTTGATCGCCTCGATCGTCTGGGGCATCACGGCGTCATCGGCCGCAACCACCAGCACCACAATGTCGGTCACATGCGCGCCACGGGCCCGCATCGATGTGAACGCGGCGTGGCCGGGCGTATCGAGGAAAGTGACAAGGCTGCCCTTCGGCGTCTTCACCTGATAGGCCCCGATGTGCTGGGTGATGCCACCGGCTTCACCCGACACCACATTGGCCTTGCGAATCGCATCCAGCAGGCTGGTCTTGCCGTGGTCAACGTGCCCCATGATCGTCACGATCGGCGGGCGCGTCATCAGGTCTTCGCTCTTGTCGGCAACGGTATCGATCGCCTGTTCCACGTCGGCATCGGCCACACGCACTGCCCTGTGGCCGAATTCCTCGATCACAAGTTCCGCAGTATCGGCATCGATGGCCTGGTTCATGGTCACCATCATGCCCATCTTCATCAGGGCCTTGACCACATCGGCGGCGCGTTCCGCCATCCGGTTGGCCAGCTCACTGACAACAATGGTTTCGGGCAACTGCACGTCGCGGGCCTGCTTTTCGGGCTTGTTGAAGCCCATGGCCTTTTGGCGGGCCTTTTCCTGCTTGCGCTTCATCGCGGCAAGGCTGCGCTGACGCCCGCCTTCATCCGAGACGGCATCCGACAGGGTCAGCTTGCCCGACCGGCGACCTTCGTCGCCCTTGTTCTTGGCCCCACGCTCGCGGTCTTCGCGCTCGCGGTCGGTCTTGCGTGGCGACAGGCCGGGTTTGGCGCTGCGATCCGCCTCGCCGCCGGGTGCCGGAGCTGCAGCATCGGCACCGGGACGCGGACGGCTGACGCCGGTCGAACGGTCCTTGGTGGCGGGCGCTGCTGCGGCGGCAGGTTCGGGTTCGGGCTTGGCCGGCTGGCGGCGCTGGGTGCCCAGAATCTCGGCCTTGCGGGCGGCGGCCTTGGCGTTTGCCTCTTCGATGGCAGCCAGGCGCGCGCGCTCTTCCTCTTCGGCCTTGGCGCGGAGGGCAGCCTCACGGGCACGCTCCTCGCGTTCCTTGGCTTCGAATTCCTCGCGGCGACGCTGGCGGTCTTCTTCGCGCAGGCGCTCGTCTTCGGCGCGCTTGGCGTTTTCTTCCTGCTCGCGTGCCTTGGCCTGGCGCAGCGCCGTCAGGCGCCGTTCCATTTCGGCATCGGAAATGCCTGCGGGCCGCTTGGACGGATCCCCCAGATTGGTGGCATTCCCACCTGCGCCACCGGCAGGCTTTTGCCCCGGCGTTGGAACAACCACCCGCTTGCGTTTGGTTTCGACCACCACCGCATGGGTCCGGCCATGGGAGAAGCTTTGCTTCACCTGCCCCGAACGCGGGGCCCCACCCAGACCGAGGGGTTTCTTGCCGTCAGTATCGCTCATGCGTCCTACGTATCCTTCAAGGCGGTCTCACCGCCATCCTGCTGCCCGGTTTGCCCACGCACCCCAGCCAGCCTTGCCGCTTCCTCTACAACACGGGTCGTGAGTCCACCAGCCGCAAGCGCGGCGTGTATGGCACGTTCGCGACCGAAAGCCAAACCCAATTCCCCCGAGGTGAGACAGCCGATAAACCGGCTCTCGTCGCCCTCGGGCGGGTACAGCTTGTCCTTGCCGCGTTCCGACCCGTCGCTGGCCTGAATCAGAACTTTCGCCCTGCCCTTGACCAACCAGTCCTTCACCTTCTCAAATCCCGTGACCGCGCCGCTTGCCTTGCGCGCCATCGAGATCAGATCGACCACCCGACGCGCCAGCAGCGCCTCGACCAGATCGACAAGCCCCTCGGGCGATTTGACCGGCTGGCGCGCTGCACGGGAAAACAGCCCCTTCGCCGCCGCCTTTGCAATCGCCGCCCGATCCGCCGCCACATAGATGCCGCGGCCGGGCAGCCGGTTCAGCACATCGGGCACGATCATGTCGTCAGGCCCGACGCAAAACCGGATCAACCCCGCCTTCGGCTGGCTTTCCCCCGAAACGATGCCCTTTCGTTCCGGCTCTTCGCGCGTATCTTCCCGGCCACCGCGTGGCACGGTTGTCCCCCGAGGCCTGAGATCAGGCCTCGGCCTCCTCGTGTTCGGCGGCGTCTTCGGCGGTATCCTCTTCGGATGCCACTTCGGCCAGCGTCGGATCTACCCAGCCCAGCATGACCCGTGCGGTCATCACCAGATGCTGGGCTTCTTCCAGGCTCATCTCGAACTTTTCCAGAATGCCTTCGTCTTTCTTGCGCTGGCCGTTCTCGGTGGTCCAGCCACCGGCCAGTTCCCAGTCGGCGCAGGTCGCGAAATCTTCCAGCGTCTTGATGCCTTCCTTGCTCAACGCCTCCAGCATCTGGGGAGTGAGGCCGTCAAATTCAATCAGGGCCTCGTCAACACCGGCGGCGCGGGCGGCTGCCAGGGCCTTCTTGGCCTGCTCTTCCAGATAGTCGCGGGCCCGGGCCTGCAACTCGGCGGCGGTGCCTTCGTCGAATCCGTCGATCGACAGCAGCTCGTCCAGATCGACGTAAGCCACTTCTTCCAGGTTGGTGAACCCTTCGGAAACCAGAAGCTGCGCCATCATCTCGTCCACATCCAGCGTGTCCATGAACAGCTTGGTGCGCTCGGCGAACTCGGCCTGACGACGGGCCGATTCTTCGGTCTCGGTCATGATGTCGATGTCCATGCCCGTCAACTGGCTGGCAAGGCGCACGTTCTGGCCGCGACGGCCAATGGCCAGCGAAAGCTGCTCATCCGGCACGACAACCTCGATCTTGCCGGCCTCTTCGTCGAACACGACCTTGGAAACTTCGGCCGGTTGCAGCGCGTTCACCAGGAAGGTCGCCTGATCGCCATTCCACGGAATGATGTCGATCTTTTCGCCTTGAAGCTCGTTCACCACGGCCTGAACCCGGCTGCCGCGCATACCGACACAGGCGCCCACGGGGTCGATCGAGTTGTCATAGGAAATCACGGCAATCTTGGCGCGCGACCCCGGATCACGGGCGCAGGCCTTGATCTCGATGATGCCATCATAGATTTCCGGCACTTCCATCTTGAACAACTCGGCCATGAACTGCGGGTCGGTCCGCGACAGGAAGACCTGCGGCCCGCGCGGTTCGCGGCGCACGTCCTTGATATAGCAGCGGATACGGTCGCCGGGGCGGTAGGCTTCGCGGCCGATCTTCTCGTTGCGGCGCAGAATCGCTTCGCCACGGCCGATATCGACGATGATATTGCCGTATTCCTCGCGCTTGACCTGACCGTTGATGATCGTGCCCTTGCGGTCCTTGAATTCGTCGTACTGACGGTCCCGTTCGGCTTCGCGGACCTTTTGCAGAATGACCTGCTTGGCCGATTGCGCGGCGATGCGGCCCAGATCGACCGGGGGAACCTCGTCCACGATCTCATCACCGATCTGCGGATCGGCCAGATAGGATTTGGCCTGCTTGGCGGTCAGTTGGGCGTGGTGGTTTTCCAGCGCCTCATCTTCAACCACGGTGCGGACGCGGGAGAAAGTGGCGCGGCCGGTCTTGCGATCAATCTTGACGCGGATGTCCATCTCGGCGCCATAGCGCGACTTGGCGGCGCGGGCGAGGCTGTCTTCCATCGCCTGGATGACCAGTTCGGCGTCGATCATCTTCTCGCGGGCAACCGCCTCGGCGGTCTGGAGAAGTTCAAGCTGGTTGGCAGAAGTAATCGCCATTGGGTCTCTCCCGGCTTTTGTCAGTGTTTTGTCGGTTCGGGGGCTTCTTCGTCGTCCCCGTCGGTGTCATCAATCTCGTCAAACTCGCCCTCGGCGGGTTCGGCGACCTTTTTCTGGCGCAGCATCTCGGCGATCAGTTCGTCGGTCAGGATCAGCTTGGCATCCGACAGCCAGTCGAATTTCAGGCCGATGGTCAGTTCCTGCCCGCCCTCTTCGATCTCGATCAGAACCTCGTCACCCTCGACCCCCATCAGCCCGCCCTTGAAGCGGCGGCGGCCGTCGATCAGTTCGGTGGTCTCGATCCGGGCCTCCCAGCCTTTCCAGACCTCAAAATCCTTGAGGCGGGTCAGGGGCCGGTCGATTCCGGGGGACGAAACCTCCAGCGTGTAGTTTTCTTCGATCGGGTCTTCGACGTCCATCACGGCCGAGACGGCGGTGGAAATATCGCCAAGTTCATCCACACCGATGCCGCCATCGGGGCGGTCGGCCATGATCTGAAGAATGCGGGCCTTGCCGCCGCCGCCCATCAGGCGGATGCGGACCAGTTCGAAGCCCAGCCCCTCGATCACCGGGCCAAGAAGTTCGGCCAGGCGGCGGTCGATGGCGGTTTTGGCGACAAGATCGCTCATGCAGGGTCCAAAAACAAAAAGACGGACCAGCGGCCCGTCGGTGAAGTTCGATCCGTCCGGGGGTGGAGGCCGGACGCGCTGTTGAAGGCGGTATAGGCCGGAGGGAGGAAAGATGCAAGGCTTTCCTGTGAGCCAGCGGGATTTCGCGTATGGAATTCACGATTTATATATTAATATCAGATGGATGAAGTTTTCCAGCCGGCAGCCGTTGACCTGCCCCCATCCGCCACCCCACCAAGCCCGCATTTGCCCTTTTGCCGCGTCTGCGCTAGGGCTGCGGGATAATCTGAAGGAAAAAACCCCGCAGTGTCTGTTATCGGTCGAACCTTTTCGGGCCTTCTGGCACGGCTTTTGGGCCGGGGCTGGTCGCAGGGCGCTGTGGCGCGCGTGTTTCTGGAAAACGTGCCAGGACAACGGCTTACCTATGCGTTGGCCGTTCTGGCCATGGTGGGGGTTGCGGCGTCAACCGCGGCATCAGCCTGGATCATGCAGGCGTTTTTCGATGCGATATCGTCGCCCGGCAACCGCCAGAAGATCATGCTGGTGGCGGGGGCTGTGGCACTGACCTTTCTTGTGCGCGGGGCGATGACCTATTTGCAGCAGGTCATGCTGGCCAAGGCCGGCAACCGGATTGTCGCGCAAATCCAGACCCGCGTCTTTGCCAAGTTGCTGCGCCAGGACGCGGCGTTTTTCAGTGCCACCGATTCTTCCGACATTCTGATGCGGGTGACGCAGGGGGCGGCCGCCTCTCGCGGGTTGATCGATGCGGTGGTTCTGGGGCTGGTGCGCGACCTCTTGACCTTTGTCGGCCTGCTGGCGGTGATGTTCTGGCAGCATGCGTTGCTGTCGGTGCTGTTCCTGATTGTGGGGCCGGTCGCGGCGCTGGGGTTGCGGCTCATCCTTGCGCGGGTTCGCAGCGTGGCGGGCAAAGAGCTGGCCTCGGTTTCCGAGATCTACAAGATCTTGCAGGAAACGGCGGCGGGGGTGCGGATCATCAAGACCTTCCATCTGGAAGGGCTGATGGCCGACCGGATGAACACCGCCGTGCGCGAGGTAGAGCGGCGGCAGAATGCGATGGTGCGGCTGCAATCCATCACCGTGCCGATGCTGGATGTGCTGGCGGGGCTGTGCATTGCGGGGATTCTGCTGATTTCAACAACCAGTCTGGCGGGCGGCACCACGACCTCTCCGGGGCAGTTGATGTCTTTTGTCACGGCATTGCTGATGGCCTATGACCCGGCACGGCGGCTGTCGCAGACGCGGGTACAGGTAGAGGCGGCGCTGGTGGGCGTGCAACTGGTGTTCGACATCATGGACCGGCAAGAGGTGCTGGTCGAGGTGCCAGATGCGCAGCCCCTGCCCCCGCCGCCGCATGAGGTACGATTTGACGATGTGGTTTTCGAATATCAGGGCGGCAAGCGCGCGCTGGACCATGTGACCCTGACCTGCAAGGCAGGGCAGACGATTGCCTTTGTCGGCCCGTCGGGCGGCGGGAAATCGACCCTGCTGAACATGATCTTGCGGCTGCAAGACCCGACGAGCGGCGTGGTGACGATCAACGGCATGGACCTGCGGGCGGCAAGCACGGCGTCGCTGCGGGCGGCGGTGTCTTATGTCGGGCAGGAGACATTTCTGTTTTCCAACTCGGTGCGCGAAAACATCCGACTGGGGCGGCGCGAGGCCACCGATGCCGAGGTGGAAGAGGCCGCGCGGGTGGCGCAGGCGCATGAGTTCATCGCGGCGCTGGATCAGGGCTATGACACGCCGATTGGCGAGAACGGCGCGTTTCTGTCGGGCGGGCAGCGGCAGAGGATCGCGATTGCGCGGGCGGTGCTGAAAAACGCCTCGATCCTGATACTGGATGAGGCGACGAGTGCCTTGGACAATCTGTCAGAG
>CALRKX020000113.1:0-6882 GCA_943368305.1 Erythrobacter sanguineus | reverse complement strand
TGGCGTTCTGCGCCTCGTCCAGCACCACGAAGGCATTGGACAGGGTGCGGCCCCGCATGAAGGCCAGGGGCGCGATCTCGATCCGCTTTTCCTCCAACAGCTTTTGCACCTGCTTGGCGGGAAGAAAATCATTCAGCGCGTCATAAAGCGGCTGCATGTAGGGATCGACCTTTTCCTTCATGTCGCCGGGCAAGAAGCCAAGCCGCTCGCCCGCCTCTACCGCAGGGCGCGACAGGATGATCTTTTCCACCGCGCCAGAGATGAACATCGTCACGCCCACCGCCACCGCCAGATAGGTCTTGCCGGTGCCCGCAGGCCCGATGCCAAAGCCCAGTTCATTGGCGAAAAGGTTCGCGACATAGTTCTTTTGCGCCTCGGTCCGCGGCTCGATCGGTTTTTTGCGGGTGCGCAGTTCGACGCCGGTCGCGCCGAACATTTCGATCTGCTCGCCGTCAGGCCGCAGCACATCTGCGGCGCGCCCCATGCGGATCGCGCCATCGATGTCGCCCGCCGCGACGCTGCGGCCACCTTCCAGCTTGGTGTAAAGCGAGCGCAGGATCGCTGCGGCCTGTTCGCGGGCCGCTTTGTCACCGATGACGGACAAACGATTGCCCCGCCTCAGCACATGCACCCCCATCTGGTGCTCGATCTGGGCGAGGTTTCGGTCGTACTCGCCACAGAGGTCGATCAAAAGCCGGTTGTCGGGGAATTCCAGAACGGTTTCCACCATGTCTTCGGCACGGGTCGGGGGGGTCAGTGCGCTGATGCCCAAAGGAGTCTCCTTGATGCAAAGGGCCACGTCTTCAATGTGGTTCGGCCTGGTTTGTCCGGCAAGTGGCTTGTTGATATTCTTGCAGCATCTGCCCCCGGCGTGACATTGACGTGACGCTTTTTCAGGCAGCGGCCACCAGAAACCCAATAAAAAGGGCCGCAGACTGCGCTGCGACCCCATATCTTGCGTCAAAGACTGCCGATTTACTGGGCAGGCACCCAATCGCGGATCGGGGCCGACTCGGTCTGGTAGTTGCCAACCACGGTGCCGGGCGGAAAGCGGTTGTTGCAGACCGGCAGGCCAGAGACCGGATCGAAACGGCGGCCCGAATACCCCTCGACCCCGTCGTCGATGATCCAGCCCTGGCAGCCATCGGGGTCATAGACAATCGCGGCCTCGCCCTCACGCAGTGCGTTGCCGTCGCGGCCTGTGTCATGCGCTGTCGCGATAACGGTGTCGGGCCCCTTGTTATAGGGGTGCAGCCCATCGACACAGCCCGAAAGGCCCAGCACGCCAAGACAAAGAAACAGGGAAACAGACCTGAACATCACGATCACCACCGATAACACACGATTTCGACGCGCCGGTTCTTCTGCATGTTTCCAGCAGAGGTGTTGGGCGCGACCGGGCGGCTTTCGCCATAGCCAATCTCACGTTCGACGACGCCCCCAACCGACCGGGCAACGCTGGCCACGGCGGCGGCGCGGCGCTGGCTGAGGCGCTTGTTGTAGCTGTCAGAGGCGCGGCTGTCGGTATGGCCATAGACCGCATAGCCAAAGGCATTGGTCGAGCGGAAGAACTCTTGCAGGCGCCGCAGGCCGCCGGTGGTCAGCATGGCGCTATCGGTGGCGAACAGAACATCGGTGTTTTCAATCAGGCAGGTGTTGCGCTTTAGGCAGACCGGCTTGCCCGTCTTGGGGTTGACCCGATCCAGCATATAGCCCTCAAGCCCGCCATCGGCCCACCAGTGCATGCAGCCGTCGTCATCGACCCAGATGCCCCATTCGATCTTGCCATAGGCATCCGGCGTCTGCTGGGCCATTGCGGTCCCGGCGCCAAACAGCCCCACAGCCATCACGGCAACGGCAAGACCGCCCCGCAACGCCCCGACGAGAAACGTCATCACTAGAAACCCCCACACTCGCACAAACAGCAGCGCGGTCAGGATGGGCGGTAGAGCGCATGTCGCGCAAGAAAAATGCGTAAAATATGCCTGAAAGAACAATTAACTAGTGCCACCCCGCACCCGATTCCGGCAAGCGGGCCGAATTGTTGGCAAGGCAGAAACAGACCGATTGCAGGTGCAATCAACCGATTCGCTCTGCCGCAAGCGAATTGGAGCTGGAGGCAAGGATACGCACGCGGACCAGATCGCCGACCTTCCCTTGCGTATCCTCGACGAAAACGGCGTGCAAATGGTCCGATTTTCCCACCAACTGGCCCGGCAACCGACCGGGCTTGTCGTACAGAACCCCGACCTCGCGGCCCACCATCGCCAGTTGCGCGGCACGCTGCTGGGCCGTGATCAGGGCCTGCAACTCTTGCAGGCGGGCATCGGCCACCGCCGCTTCGACCGGATCTTTTTCGGCCGCAGGGGTGCCGGGGCGGGCAGAGTATTTGAAGCTGAAGGCCTGTCCGAACCCCACGGCGCGGATCAGGGCAATTGTGTCGGCAAAATCCTGATCCGTCTCGCCGGGAAAGCCTACGATGAAATCTGACGACAGCAGAATGTCGGGCCGGGCGGTGCGGATACGCTCGATCAGACGCAGATAGCTTTCGGCGGTGTGCTTGCGGTTCATCGCCTTGAGGATACGGTCGCTGCCCGATTGCACCGGCAGGTGCAGATAAGGCATCAGCGCGGGCAGATCGCCATGCGCCGCCACAAGATCATCGTCCATGTCATTGGGATGGCTGGTGGTATAGCGGATGCGGGCCAACCCGTCGATTTCGGCCAAAGCACGGATCAGGCGCGCCAGCGTCCAGGCGCCACCCGCCCCCTCGCCGTGATAGGCATTCACGTTCTGGCCCAGCAAGGTGATGTCGCGCACGCCGCGATCAACCAGCTTTCGCGCCTCGTCCAGAATGCGGCCTACCGGGCGGCTGACCTCTGCCCCGCGGGTATAGGGCACTACGCAAAAGGCGCAAAACTTGTCGCAGCCCTCCTGCACCGTCAGAAACGCAGAAGGGCCGCGCGGGGCCTTGCGCTCGGGCAGAAGGTCAAACTTGTCCTCAACCGGAAAATCCGTGTCAACCGATTTGCCGGACGCCCGCGCCATTTCGGGCAAGCGATGATAGCTTTGCGGGCCGACCACCAGATCGACCAACGGCATCCGCTTCAGGATCTCGGCCCCCTCGGCCTGCGCAACACAGCCCGCGACACCAATCTTGAGGTCGGGTTTTGCGGCCTTGAGCGGTTTAAGGCGGCCAAGGTCGGAATACAGCTTTTCGCTGGCCTTTTCGCGGATATGGCAGGTGTTCAGCAGCACCATGTCCGCCTCCTCCTGCACCTCGGTCAGCACATAGCCCTCATTGCCCATGGCCTCGGCCATGCGCTCGCTGTCATAGACATTCATCTGGCAGCCATAGGTCTTGATGAACAGCTTCTTGGGCGACGACATGGGCGAACCTCCGGGATCGGCGCGGATTACGCTAACGTGAGGCAATTCGCAACGTATCGGCGGCCCGCAGGGCTTGCATTCGCCGCCGCCTTCCCGAATTCTGCAACAAAATGCCCGAACTGCGAAGACTGATGCTGTATCCTGATCTGGAAACCTTTCTGACCAAGGGCAAAGCGGCCTTCGCCAAGGGACCGCTGGCGCTGGTCTTTGCCGAGGACCAGACTGAGGTGGATACCACCTTGCGCCACCATCTGGCGGCAGGCTTTACCGAAATCGCGCTGCTTGGCCCCGGCGGCATCACTGTTTCGCCCGAACTGGCGCCGAAAATCCACCGCATCCTTTTTGACATCCATATCGAGGATGCCGTCTTTGCCGCGATCAACGCAGTGGCACAGGCCGCGCCGGGTATCTGGCTGTATTACTGTTACAATTCGGAATACCTGTTCCACCCCTTTTGCGAAACCCGCAACGTAAGAGAGTTGATCGCCTTTCACGCCGAAGAGCGGCGCGACGCGATTCTGTCTTATGTGATAGACCTTTACGCCGATGACCTTACGCAGTTCCCCAACGCCGTCTCGCTGGAACAGGCGCATCTGGACCGGTCGGGCTATTACGCGCTGGGCAGGCCAGATGCCGCGAACCACAACCATCCAAAAGAGCGTCAGCTTGATTTCTTTGGCGGGCTGCGCTGGCGGTTCGAGGAACACATTCCCCTTCCCCGCCGCAAGATAGACCGCATCGCGCTGTTCAAGACCCGGCCGGGCCTGATCCTGCGGTCCGACTACACGTTCAACGACGAAGAATACAACACCTACGCCTGCCCCTGGCACCACAACATCACCACCGCGATTGCCAGCTTTCGCACCGCCAAGGCCCTGCGCAGCAATGCCGGGTCGCGCTTTGATATCCAGACCTTCCAGTGGCATAACTCGGTGCCCTTTGCCTGGCATTCCGACCAGTTGATGCAACTGGGCCTGATGGAGCCGGGACAATGGTTCTAATCGGGGTTCCGCGCGGGGTTCTGGCCAGAGAATCTGGTCGGGAGGGCGCCGCGACAGCGTCGCCCATGGCGCGGCCATTCCGGCCCGGATCGGCGCCGGTTCGTGGCTGTAACGTGGCACCTATGCACATGCAGCATGGCCGCGATGTTTTTCTGTGCGTCCATGTCGAAGAAGTGAAGCAATTTTGCGCCGTTTCGATCAGGAAGTCTTGATCGCTGCTTGCTTATGAACTTGCCTGTCCCCTATATGCGGCGCGCGGCCATCTGCCGTCTCATGTCGTGAAAGCCCTTCGGTTACAGATACCTATGTCGAATACCGCACATCTGATCGACCTTGTCTCGCGCCGCGCATTTCTGCGCTTCACGGCGGCAGCCGCGCCCTTTGCCCTGATGGGTCAGGGGGCTGCCCTTGCCCAGACCGCAGGCACAGCGCCTGCCGATGCCGCCGCGGATGTCCCTGCGGCACCGCAGCAATTCAGCTTTGACATCCTGTCGGATGAAATGAAGGCGCTGGCCACCCAGACCTTCGCCACCGCCCCTGCCCCGGCCGGGTTTCTGGGCGACCTGACCTATGATGACTACCGGCTGATCCGGTTCCGCGATGACCGTGCCCGCTGGACGGAAAAAGGTTCGAACTTCCGGTTGGCCGCGTTCCATATGGGCTGGCTGTTCCCCGAGCCCGTGCGCATTTTCGAGGTGGCCCAGGGTCAATCCACCGAAATGCGGTTCACCACCGACGATTTCGAATATCTGAACGATCTGGTCAAACGGGTTCCCGAACATGCCAAGCTGCCCGGTGTGGCGGGCTTCCGGCTGAACTTTGCGCTGAACCGGCCCGACAAGCTGGATGAACTGGTCGCCTTTGTCGGCGCCAGCTATTTCCGGGCGCTGGGTCGCGGATCGTCCTATGGCCTGTCGGCACGCGGCCTTGCGCTGAACACCGCAACATCGCAAGCCGAAGAGTTTCCGCGCTTTTCCCGTTTTTACATGGAACGCGGCCCGGCAGACGCGACCTCGATCACGGTCTATGCCACGCTCGAAGGCCCCTCGGTCACCGGGGCATACCGCTTTGTCATCACCCCCGGCGCGGACACGCAGATGGAGGTGACGGCCCGCCTGTTCTTCCGTCAGGACGTGACAGAGCTGGGCATCGCGCCGCTGACCTCGATGTTCCTGTTCTCGGAAAAGAACCGCGCGCAGTTCGACGATTATCGCCCCAATGTGCATGACAGCGAAGGTCTGCGCATCGTGCGGACCGATGGCGATGTGCTGTGGCGTCCGCTGAACAACCCGGCGCAACTGACCGGCGGATACTTCAGCGAAACTTCGCCGCGCGCCTTTGGCCTGTTCCAGCGCGACCGCGATTTCCAGAATTACCAAGATGTGGGTGCCCGCTATGAAAGCCGCCCGTCGCTGAACGTCGAACCGATGGGCGACTGGGGCAAGGGCAACGTGCGTCTGGTCGAAATTCCCTCGCAACTGGAAGCCAATGACAACATCGTCGCCTATTGGGTGCCCGAGGGTGCCGTGAAGGCGGGCGATGCCCGAGAGTTCGCCTATCGGTTGCACTGGGGCGACTTGCCGCATGACGATACCGAAGTTCTGGCTTATGTATTCGAGACCCGTGCAGGCCATGGCGGCATCTCTGGGGTCGAGGCGGTTCAGGGCACCCGCAAGTTCGTTATCGACTTCAAGGGCGGCATTCTGGCGCAACTGGATGACGAGGCGATGGTGGAACCCGTTGTCACGATGTCCAGCGGCGAGGTTCTTGGCACCACAGTCGAAAAGATTGCCGGAACTGACATCTGGCGGCTGGTGATCGATGCAAGCGCCGCAAGCGGGGCGATCGTCGAAATGGGTGCGCATATCGCGGGCTTTGACCGCAAACTGACCGAAACCTGGCTTTACCAGTGGATCAACACCAAATGAGCGACATCATGCAGCTCACTGAAACCGATATTGACCGGCTGACGTTGGAACGGGGCGCCCTGCCGATGGCCCCGCTGTCGATGCCCCAGCAGGTGCTGGAGCGGATCGAAGGCGGCTGGCTTGCCAATCTGCTGCGTCTGCGTCCGATCCAGACGCCCAAGACCGGACACTGATTCATGCCTGCATCCGGCGGGAACGGGCCTGGCGTCATCGCCACCCGGTCCGTTACCCTGATCGCCGCATTGGCCGCCGGAATCGGCGGCTTTATGCTTTTCCTGCAATTCGGGGCCGCTGATGGCCTCGATTCGATGGATATCGTGCGGTCGGCGCTGATCTTCGCCTCGACCTTCTGGCTGGCTTGGGGGGCGTCTACGGCACTGATCGGGCTAACCACCCTGCCGCCTGCGGTTGCGCGTGACACCGGCCCCCTGCGCGGCACCACCGCCGTTCTGGTGCCGGTTTACAACGAAGACCCGCAGGCAACCTTTGTCCGCATCGCGGCGATGGATGCCTCTGTCAAGGCGACGGGCCTTGGTGACCATTTCCACTTTGCCATCCTGTCC
>CALRKX020000112.1:0-6925 GCA_943368305.1 Erythrobacter sanguineus | reverse complement strand
CGGCGGCATCGGGCCGGGTGGTATCAAGCAGATGGCGCCAGCGACTGGCAAAGGCGGGCAGCACCGCCCGCACCGGACCGCCGCTATTGATAAGGATATAAAGCATGTCCGACGCATCCGGACTGGCCGTGGCCGACATCCGCAACTCCAGCCCGATGGCGCGGAACGCCGGGTCGTGCCAATCACCGGGTTGCGGCACCTGCCCGTCGGAGCGACGCCAGATCACATCGGGCTGACCATCCGCCTCGCGCAGGCGCCCATGCAGAAACACCGCTTGCCGCAGCACCGGATGATCATGCCGCAGCCGCACCAGCCGGGCGACAAATGCCGCCAGCCGGGTGTCGGCGCGCGACCAGTCCAGCCGGGTGATGTCATTGTCCTGCGCATAGGCGTTGTTGTTGCCATCCTGGCTGTGGCCAATCTCGTCCCCTGCCAAAATCATCGGCGTGCCTTGCGACAGCAGCAGCGTTGCCAGCAGGTTGCGCTTGCGCAGATCGCGCGCGGCGCGGATCTGGGGATCATTGCTTGGCCCTTCGACCCCAAGGTTGTCGGCGTGATTGTCGTCATGGCCGTCGCGGTTGTCTTCGCCATTGGCAAAGTTGCGCTTGATGGTAAAGCTGACCACATCCTCCAGCGTGAAGCCGTCATGCGAGGTGACATAGTTGACCGAAGCAGTGGCGCGCCGCCGGTCATGGTCGAACTTGTCGGCCGAAGCCAGCAGCCGCCGCGCCAGCTCGGGTGCAAGCCCGGCATCGCCGCGCCAGAACCGGCGCAAGCCGTCGCGATATTTATCGTTCCACTCGCCAAAGGGCGGCGGAAAAGCTCCCAACTGATAGCCGCCAAGCCCAATGTCCCACGGCTCGGCGATCAGCTTGACATGCTGCAATGCCGGGTCTTGCCGCAGCGCAGCAAAAAACCCCGCCTGAGGCGTAAAGCCTGACGGCTCCCGCCCCAGAACAGTGCCAAGATCAAAGCGGAATCCATCAACGTGGCAGTCCTCTACCCAGTAGCGCAGGCTGTCCATCACCATGCGCAGCACCGCCGGATGCGTCAGGTCCAACGTGTTACCAGTGCCCGCATCGTTCATGTAATGGCGTCCGCCATGGACCAGACGGTAATAGCTGGCATTGTCCAGACCACGGAACGACAGGGTCGGCCCCCATTCGTCGCCCTCGCCCGAATGGTTGTAGACCACGTCCAGAATGACCTCGATTCCCGCGCGATGCAGCGCCCGGACCGCGCCCTTGAACTCTACCAGCGCATCCCGTTGGGAATAGCGCGGCTCTGGCTGAAAGAATCCCATCGAGTTATAGCCCCAATGGTTCCGCAACCCCTTTGCCACCAGGAAACGGTCGTCGAAATAGCCGTGAACCGGCAGCAATTCGACCGCCGTCACCCCCAGCCTGCGCAAATGCTCGATAATCGCGGGATGGCCAAGGGCCGCATAGGTGCCGCGCATGCCATGCGGCAGAACCGGGTGGTTCATCGTCAGCGCGCGGACATGCGCCTCGTAGATCACGGTATCGGACCACGGGGTCAGGGGCGGCTTGTCACCCATCCAGTCGAACGCCGGGTCAACCACCACCGATTTCGGCACCGCAAAGGCGGAATCGCGGTTGTCGAACGAAAGGTCGGCGCGCGGGCTGCCGACGCGGTAGCCCATCACCGCATCAGACCAGCGCAATTTCCCGGACCAGGCCTTGGCATAGGGATCCAGCAGCAGCTTGTTGGCATTGAAGCGGTGGCCCGCCTCCGGATCATAGGGGCCATGGGCGCGCAGGCCATAATGCAGGCCGGGCCGCGCCCCCACCACCTCGATGTGCCAGACATCGCCGGTGCGGTCCTTGAACGGCAGCCGCGCCACCTCGTGCCGTCCGCCGGGGGCATAAAGGCACAGTTCCAATCGGGTGGCATGGGCGGAAAAAACCGCGAAATTCACCCCACCCGGTGTCAGGCTGGCACCCATCGGCCAAGGCAGCCCTGCGGCGACGGAAAACCCGCTCACCCCATCAACTCCTGATACAGCGCCGCATAAGCCTTGGCCGAGGTTTCCCACCCGACCGGCTGGCGCATCGCCGCCTTGCGCAACTGCGCCCAAGCCGGAGCATTGGCGTAAAGCGCCAGCAAGCGCTGCAAGGCCTGCCCCAGCGCCATGCCGTCCACCGGGCTGAACACCAGACCCGTCGCCACCCCCGCCGCCATCGCCGCAGGTGTCGCGCTGATCACGCTGTCAGACAGGCCGCCCACCGCCGACACCACGGGAATCGTGCCGAACCGCAGGCCGTACATTTGCGTCAGCCCGCAGGGTTCAAACCGGCTGGGCACCAGAACCGCGTCACCTCCGGCAAACATCCGGCGGCTCAACGCCTCGTCATAACCGATCCGCAGCCCGACACGCCCAGGATAGCGCGCAGCCAGATCGCGCATCGCCTGTTCCAGCGCCGGATCGCCTGAGCCCAGCACCACCAGCCCGCCGCCCGCCTCGATAAAGGCGGGCAAGGTGGCGGGCAAAAGGTCGATGCCCTTCTGGTCGGTCAACCGGCTGACAAGAATCGCCAGCGGCCCCGGCACATCCAGCCCGAATTCGGCACACAACGCCGCCCGGTTTTTGGCTTTGCCCGCGGGCTTGGCCGCCGAATAGGGCACATCGGCCACCTCCGGGTTCCAGACCTCGGTATCCACCCCGTTCAGAATGCCCGAAACCGCCCCCTCTGCCGCGCGGCGGGCAATGATGCCCTGCAAACCCATGCCAAACTCTGGCCGCATCAGCTCTTCGGCGTAATGGGGGGAAACCGTCGTCACCTTGTCAGCCGTGACGAGCGCCGCCTTCAGGCTGGACAGGGTGCCGAAATATTCCAGCGCATCAGGATAGAACTGGCTGCGCGGCAGGCGCAGTTCATCAATCAGACCCGCCGGGGCCTGCCCCTGAAACGCGATGTTGTGCACGGTGATCACCGTGCCCACCCCGCCCGACCCGCCATAGGCCAGATAGGCAGGAGCCAACCCCGCCTGCCAGTCATGGGCATGCAGAATGTCTGGCTTCCAGCCATCAATCCCGTGGCGTGCCACCTGTGCAGCCACCCAGGACAGCGCGGCAAACCGCTGCGGATTGTCCCACCAGTCGCCCTGCGTGCCATTATAGGGGCCACCCTCGCGGTCAAACAGATGCGGCGCATCCAGCGCCAGCATGGTTACCCCCGCTACTTCGCCGATATACACGGTGCCGGTGCCGCCCCACAGGTTATCTTCGGTCCAGACCTCGCCCCACCCGTCCAGCATCGCCCGCAAGGGGCGATAGGCGGGTACCATCACCCGCATATCCCAGCCCAGGGGCGCCAGCGCGGCAGGCAGCGCCCCCACGACATCGGCAAGGCCCCCCGTCTTGATCAGCGGCACGCATTCCGACGCAACCGAAAGAACCCGACCCTTCAGCATGACGGCACCTCTTGCCCTTGCACCTTTTCAAATATTCCACGGGGTGCGGGGGGGTGCCCCCCCCCCGCCGCCCTCCACTGGCCCCGCCGTCAGAGTTTCGCCCGGCTCCAGGCGTCGATCATGTCCTGCGTGATCAGCACCACACCGCCCTCGCTGCGGCGGAACCACTTGGCATCCTCCTCCGGGTCCTGGCCGATCACCAGCCCCTCGGGAATGATCACGCCGCGGTCGATCACACAATTTCTCAACTCCGCCTTACGGTTAACCCTGACGTAAGGCAGAGCCACCACATATTCCAGCGAAGAATAGCTGTGCGTCCGGCAGCCGGTGAACAACAAACTGTTGCGCACTTCGGACCCCGACACGATGCAATCGCCCGATACCAGTGACGAAACCGCCATGCCGCGACGGCCATCCTCATCATGGATGAACTTGGCGGGGGGCAGAATTTCGGCATAGGTCCAGATCGGCCAGCTATTGTCGTAAAGGTCCAGTTTGGGCACGAAATCCGTCAGATCGACGTTGGCCTGCCAGAAGGCATCGATGGTGCCGACGTCACGCCAGTAAGGCTCGTCCTCCAGCCCGGAGGTCACGCAACTGTCGGCAAACTGGTGGGCAATCGCCTTGCCGTTGGCCACGATATGCGGGATCAGGTCATTGCCGAAATCGTGGCTGGAATTCGGGTCTTCCATGTCGCGGATCAACAGATCGCGCAGGAACGCCCAGTCAAAGACATAGATCCCCATCGAGGCGAGCGAGTTCTTCGGATCACCCGGAATGGTCGGCGGATCCTTGGGTTTTTCCAGGAAAGAGGTGATGCGCATGTCCTTGTCCACATGCATCACGCCGAATGCCGTGGCTTCGGCCTTGGGCACGGTCAGGCAGCCGATGGTCACATCCGCCCCGGTATCGACATGCTGTTGCAGCATGACCTCGTAATCCATCTTGTAGATGTGGTCACCGGCCAGGATGATGACGTATTTCACATCATAATCATCAATGATATCAATATTCTGCGCCACAGCATCCGCCGTGCCCAGATACCATTTGCTTTCATCCACCCGCTGCGAGGCTGGCAGGATATCCAGGTATTCGTTCCGCTCGGCCCGGAAAAAGTTCCAGCCGCGCTGCATGTGGCGGATCAGGCTGTGCGCCTTGTATTGCGTGGCGATCGCCATCTTGCGGATGCCGGAATTCAGCGCGTTCGACAGCGCGAAATCGATGATCCGCGTCTTGCCGCCAAAATAGACGGCAGGTTTGGCGCGGCGGTCGGTCAGCTCTTTCAGACGGCTGCCGCGGCCCCCTGCCAGAACAAAGGCCATGGCCTGCGACGACAGTCGCTGGTTCGGTCTTGCTTTCATCATTCCCTCCCTTCGGGCTTACTTCGCTGCCCGGTCACCTTGAATGAAATAGACGGCCGAAAGCGGCGGCAATGTCACCATCGCGGACTGTGCCTGGCCATGCCAGGGTGTGTCCTCGGTGGTCACTCCTCCAAGATTGCCGCGGTTCGCACCGCCATAGATTTCTGCGTCCGTATTCAGTGCCTCGTCCCACTGGCCAGCGGCCGGCAAGCCCAGCCGCATCCGGCGTTCGACCGGCGTCATGTTGACCACAACGGCCACCTGCCGGTCCTCCTCTGTCCCGCGCCGCACCCAGGCGTAGGTGGAATTTTCGGCGTCGTTCGACTCCAGCCAGCGGAAGCCGTCGGGCCTTGTGTCATTCACATGCAGCGCGGGTGTGGTGCGATAAAGCGCGTTCAGATCGCGGATCAGGGCCTGCACACCCTGATGCGCCGGACTGTCCAGCAGGTGCCAGTCAAGGCTTTGATTGTGGTTCCACTCCGCGCCTTGGGCGAACTCTTGCCCCATGAACAGCAGCTTCTTGCCCGGATGCCCCCACATGAACCCGTAATAAGCCCGCAGGTTTGCGAACTTTTGGTCTCCATCTCCCGGCATCTTGCCCAGCATCGACCCTTTGCCATGCACCACCTCGTCATGGCTGATCGGCAGCAGGTAGTTTTCCGACCATGCGTAATGCAGGCCAAAGGTCATCTGGTGGTGGTGGTGTTTGCGGTAGATCGGGTCACGGTGCATGTAGGACAGGGTGTCGTTCATCCAGCCCATGTTCCACTTGAACCCGAAGCCCAACCCGCCCCAGTCGGCCGGACGCGACACGCCGGGGAATGCGGTGCTTTCCTCGGCCACCGTGACGATGCCGGGGCATTCGCCATAGGCCGCGATGTTGACCTTTTGCAGCAGGGCGATGGCCTCGTAATTCTCGCGCCCGCCGTCCTTGTTGGGCACCCATTGCCCCGCCTGCCGCGAATAGTCGCGGTACAGCATCGAGGCGACGGCATCGACCCGCAGCCCGTCAAGGTGGTATTCCTTCAACCAATACAAGGCGTTGGAGATCAGATAATTCTGCACCTCTACCCGGCCATAGTTATAGATCAGGGTGTTCCAATCCTGATGGAAGCCCTCTTTCGGGTCTTGGTGTTCATAAAGCGACGTGCCATCGAACCTGCCCAACCCATGCGGGTCGGTCGGGAAATGGCCGGGGACCCAATCCAGAATGACCCCCAGCCCCTTTCTGTGCGCCGCATCGACAAAGGCGCGGAACTCGCCGGGCGTGCCATGGCGGATGGTGGGCGCATAAAGGCCGACCGGCTGATAGCCCCAACTACCATCGAACGGAAATTCGGAAATCGGCAGCAGTTCGATATGGGTAAAGCCCATGCCGGCGACATAATCGACCAGTTGTTCGGCCAATTCGTCATAAGACAGCATCCGGTTGCCCGGTGCGCGCCGCCATGACCCCAGATGCACCTCATAGACCGAGATCGGCGCATCGACCGTGTGGCGCGCAGCGCGCGATTTCATCCAGGTGTCGTCATGCCAGTCGGTCGCGCGGATGTCGCGCACCACGCTGGCATTGGCGGGCGGATGTTCGCTGCCAAAGCCCACCGGGTCGGCCTTGAGCGGCAGGGTCTGCCCGCCCTGCCCCCGGATTTCGTATTTGTAAACCGTGCCGTCGCCCAGACCGGGGATGAAAATCTCCCACACGCCGGTCGCACCGCGCTTGCGCATCGGGTGGCGGCGACCGTCCCAGATGTTGAAATCGCCTACCACCGAAACCCGTTCTGCATTGGGGGCCCAGACGGCGAAATGCGTGCCCTCCACCCCTTCATGCGTGATGGTATGGGCCCCCAGCACCTGCCACAACCGGCGATGGGTGCCCTCGGCAAAGAGGTATTCGTCCATCTCGCCCAGCACGGGGCCAAAGCGGAACGGGTCTTCCCATTCCCATATGTTGCCATGGCCCTCGGCGCGCAGCCGGTAGGGTTGGTTCTTCTTCATCCGTGCCAGAAACAGGCCCGGCGCGCCCTCTACCGCCTCGGCCTCGGTGGCCTTGGCGGTTTTGCCTGTCAGCAACCACACGCGATCCGCGCCCGGTTGCAACACAGCCACCTGCCAGCCGCCATCCTGCTGAT
>CALRKX020000111.1:0-6965 GCA_943368305.1 Erythrobacter sanguineus | reverse complement strand
ATTGGGAAGTGCTGACAAATTTGATCAAAACTTCTTCAATGCCAACGGGGGGCATGATGGCGACCACCTCACTTTTCGACCGCGTGCGACGATCCGAGGCGGCGAGCGGGATCGCGCTGATTTCACCGACGGCGCTTTACGCGATCCTGTTGCTTGCGGCCCCGCTGGCAACGGTTCTGATCTATTCGGTGATGACCGACGGCCCGTCGGTCGGCGTCATCTGGCAACTGAACGGCGAGAACTACGCCAAGGTCTGGACAGAACCGATCTATCGCGCCGTCATGCTGCGGTCGCTGCTGGTTTCGTTCGCGGTGACGGCGGTGACGGTTCTTCTGGCCTATCCGGTGGCCTATTTCGTCAGTTTCAACGTGCCCAACTCGAAAAAGTCGCTGTGGCTGTTCCTGATCACCATTCCGTTCTGGACCAGCTATGTCATCCGCGTCTTCATCTGGAAGGGGATCATTCTGGGCTATAACGGGGTGATCAACCAGGTGCTGATGGGCGTTGGCCTGACGTCAGAGCCGTTGCAGGCCATCAACTACAACGTCGGCGCCATCATCATCACACTGGCTCATGCCTATGCGCCCTTTGCCATTCTGCCGATCTTTGTCAGCCTGGAAAAGATTGACCGCAGCCTGCTGGAAGCGGGCCTCGACCTTGGTGAAAACCGCTTTCTGACCTTTCTGCGCGTCACGCTGCCATTGTCGATGGCGGGGGTGATCGCGGCGGTGATGATCGTCTTTATCCCCACGGTTGGTGACTATGTGACGCCCACGCTGATCGGGGGTGGCAAGGTCAACATGATCGCCAACCAGATTCAGGTCGAGATGCTGAAACAGCACCGCATGGCGCTGGGGTCTGCCATTGCCGTGTCGGCCATGCTGATCGTCTGCGTGATCTGTCTGGTGTTCCTGTTTATCAACCGTCGTTTCCTGGGGGCGCAGAAATGAAGTTTCCGGTCCTTCGCGTTTACACGATCCTGTATCTGATCTTTCTTTATGCCCCCATTGCGCTGTTGCCGGTGTTCGCCTTCAACTCGTCAAAGGTCATCGCCTTTCCGCTTGCTGGGTTCAGCACCCGCTGGTTTGCCGAGATGCTGAGTGATGACCTGCTGTTCCGCGCCGCCAAGGCGACGCTGATCATTGCGGTGTCCTCCTCGATCCTGGCAACCTGCCTTGGGGTTCTGGCGGCGCGCGCCTCTACCCGGTTCCGCTTTCCGGGCAAGGGCGGGGTGATGGGGCTGATCATGCTGCCGATGATCCTGCCCGATATCATTGTGGCGATGTCGCTGCTGGTGGTGTTGCTGGCCATGGGGGTCAACCTGTCGCTGCTGACGGTTATTCTGGGCCACGTGCTGATCTGTACGCCTTTCTCGGTGGCCATCCTGACTTCGGCGTTTCAAAGCCTTGATACCTCTCTGGAAGAGGCGGCCTATGATCTGGGAGAGACACCGCTTTCGACCTTTCGGCTGGTGATCCTGCCGCTGGTGATGCCGGGGATCGTGTCTTCGCTGCTGATCTGCTTTACCATCTCGATCGACGAATATGTGATTGCCAGCTTTCTTGGCGGCAACCAGACGGTGCTGTCTGTCTATATCTTCGGCCAGTTCCGCTTTCCGGCGAAGGTGCCGGCCATGCTGGCGCTGGGAACCATCCTTGTCGCCCTGTCGATCGCCCTTCTGACCATTGCCGAATATTTCCGCCGTCGCGGTATCGCGAAGACCGGCGCCAAAGATACCGGAGGCTTCCTGTGACCGTTTCCGCCGAAAAACCGACCATGATCGAATTCAAGGACGTTCAGAAATACTACGGCGACTATCACGCGCTTCGCGGGATCACCGCCACCATCAAGGCCGGAGAGTTCTTTTCGCTGCTTGGCCCTTCTGGATGCGGCAAGACCACGTTGCTGCGCACCATTGCAGGGTTCGAGGGCATTTCCTCTGGCGCGGTGCTGATCGACGGCAAGTCGATGGCAGAGGTGCCGCCAAACCTGCGGCCCACCAACATGGTGTTTCAATCCTACGCGATTTTTCCCCATCTGACGGTGGAACAAAACGTGGGCTTTGGCCTGCGCAAAGACCCGCGGTCGGCTGAGGAAAAGCAGAAGGCGGTGGACGAAGCTTTGGGGATGGTGGGCCTGAAGGGCTATGGCAAGCGGGCCGCCCATGCGCTTTCGGGGGGGCAGCGTCAACGCGTGGCGCTGGCCCGTGCGCTGATCTTGAAGCCCAAGGTTCTGCTGCTGGATGAACCCCTTTCGGCCCTGGACAAGAAGATCCGCGAACAGATGCAGATGGAGCTGATCAAGCTGCAACGCGAGGTGGGCATCACCTTCGTTCTGGTCACCCATGACCAGGAAGAGGCGCTGGTGATGTCTGACCGTATCGCCGTGATGTTCGAGGGCGAGATTGCCCAATTGGCCGACCCCGAAACCCTGTATCGCAAGCCCGCGAACCGCAAGGTGGCAGAGTTCATCGGCACGATGAACTTTCTGCCCGCCAGCATCGTGGCTGAGGATGCCGGCAAGATCACCGTCGATGCCGAGGGGTTTGGCCGGATCGAGATCAATGCCACGCAGGTCTCGCGTGCCAATCCTGGGGATGGTCCGTCGGTCGGCTTCCGTCCCGAAACGCTGACGCTGCTGTTTGATGGCCAGACCGCGAGCGACCGCGAAAGCGATGCCACCGTGTCGGAAGTCGTCTATTACGGTGACATGACCTATTATGATGTCAAGCTGGCGGGCAGCGATACGCCGCTTCGTCTGTCGATGCGCAACACGCCCGGGCGGCCTGTGCTTGATATCGGCGCGCCGACCCGCGTTGCCTGGTCGGCCGGGGCGATGGTGCTGTTCCGCTAGGCGGGTCCGCCAGAAGAGACCAGGCCAGACCCACGCGCCGGTCAAAAACGGTGATTTGTGCGCCCGGTTTCGGGCAATATGGTGCTGTTGCCGAGAGGGATCATCGCCATGTCTGCTGATTCGGAAATGCCTCCACCAGACGAAGGCGCAACACCCGCCCAGTTGCCAGAGCGCGCGGGGGCAGAGACATCAGGCCCAGAAATTACGGGTCCAGAAATTACGGGCAAGCCCACCGGCACGGGCGCTGCGGACGAACCGCCCGACGATCAGGAACCTGTCACACCCTCTTCTCGCACGCGCAGTGCCAGACGGCGCAGGTCGCGCCTGCTGGTCATGCTGGGGGTTGTGGCTACGGGGCTTGGCGGAGCCATCTGGGCGGCAGTCACAGGATCGGTTGTCGAGAACGGGCGCAATTATATTACCGCCACGCTGGATACCTTTCGGCGTGGCGAGGAGATAAAGGTGCTCAACGCACGGGTTCATGACCTTGAGTTGCAGAACCAGCAGCTTTTGCACAGCAACGGCGCCGCCTTGTCTGCCTATATCGGCCTGGCTTACCGCGACAAGCAGTTCTGCTTTGAAGAGTTGCGCAAATGGGCGCGCGATGGAAATTATGCGTTCGAGCCGACAGCAACCCCGGCGCATTTCATGGCGCGCGTCAGTTATTACGGGGCACCTTTGATGGTGCGCTGCGCGGGAGCGCAAGAGGCGGATTGGACCTACATCATCATGACCGCGACCGAAACGCAGTCCAATGCGTTGACCGGCGCGCTGCAAGACCTTTCCAAGCGGCTTGAGCCCTATGGCTACTATCCCGATGCGGTCAATCCGCCCGACAACGACTGGACCGCTTCGGGGCCTTGGGTTCAGGCCGGGTTCATCACCATCGAGATGCCCTTCGGACAATATCTGTTGTGGGCAAAGGGGGTCATGCCCGAAGCGGTTGCCAGTGCCATCACACGTCCCAGTTCCAAGGTGATCGCGATCAAGCGCAATGGCTATCTGTTCTATACGGCGCGCGAGCCGGGCAGCAGCCTGACCCTGCGCAGCCCACCCGAGAACATTTATCAGGCCATGGATTCAACAGGCACCTGGCACCCGTATCAAGAGGTTTTGCCACCTGGCGTTCAGCCGGTTGATACCACCCCGGTGCGGGCCGATGTGATGATCGTTGCGGCCGGAACCTATCTTGGCGTGGTCGGTGGTTCGATGGATGTGCATTATCTGGGGACCGAAGCCACCGGCAAGCTGATGCGTATTCCGGGGGTGCAGGATAGTGGCAATTTCCTGATCGAGTTGCAGAACTGGTAACGGCCGGTCCTAGCTGTCAGGCGGCAGAAACCCCAGGCCGCGCAGATAGATGCCGATTCCGGCCTCCAGCAGATCTTCGGGCGTATAGGGGCCGCGTGAGGCGGGGGCGCCGCGCATCGCAAGTTCGACCACGCCATGGCTCATGGCGCGGATGTGGGCGGCCACCATCGACGCGGGCGGGCGACGACCGGTGGGCAGGTTCTGGGACAGAACGGTTGCTGCCCGTTCAATCACGCCATTCGCCCGCTGGGCCAGTGCGGCAATGTCGGGGTGGCCATCGAACGACAGCCCGCTTTCGAACATCGCCATGTAATGGCCGGGGTATTTGCGGGCAAAGGCCAGATAGGCGCGCCCCGTCGCCTCGAACCCGGCCAGGGGTGTCGGTTTGCCGTCGTTCCAGGCATAATCCATCAGGGCGGCGAAGATATCGAACCCTTGCCGCGCCACCTCGGCCACCAGATCATCACGGCCGGCAAAATGGCGATAAACGGCGGCGGGGGTGACGCCGGCCGCCTTGGCCGCTTCGGACAGGGTAAAGCCAAGAGGGCCCTGACCGGGGATCAGGGTCAATGCCGCCTCGACCAGTGCCTGCCGCAGATTGCCGTGGTGATAGCCGGTTTTCACCCCTTGGGCCTCAACTTCGGGCCACCGCAAATCTGATCGTCGATCTTGCCGATAACCGCCTTGTCGCGCCCCTTGTAATCGACGGCGTTCAGCACTGTCTGGATGGCGGCGATCCGTGCGCGCTTTTTGTCGTCGGACAGAATGACCGTCCAGGGTGCGTGCTTGAAATCGGATTTCTTCATCGTCTCGTCAATCACGGCGGTGTAGTCATCCCATTTGTCCAGACCGTCAATGTCGATCTGGCTGAGTTTCCATTGCTTCAGCAGATCCTGTTCGCGGTCAAGAAAGCGGCGCAACTGTTCGGCGCGGCCAACCTCCAGCCAGATTTTGACGAAGACCATACCCTCTTCGACGATCATCTGTTCAAACTCTGGCAACTGGCGGAAAAACTTGACGCGGGCATCATCCTTGCAAAAGCCCATGACCTTTTCGATCATCGCACGGTTGTACCAACTGCGGTCAAAGATCGCCATTTCGCCAAGCGCGGGAAACCAGTCGATATAGCGTTGAAAATACCATTGCGCTGCCTCGCGCTCTGTCGGTTTCGACAGAGCGACGACATTGGCCACGCGCGGATTGAGGTTCATGTGCAGGGCGCCGATGGTGCCGCCCTTTCCCGACGCGTCGCGCCCTTCGAACAGCACGATCACCCGTTTGCCCGTGGCCTTGATGTCGGCCTGCATCTTGACCAGTTCGATCTGAAGTGCGGCCATCCGGGCGTCATAATCCTTGCCCTTCATCTCTTCACGGTAGGGGTAGCTGGCGGTCAGGATGTCATCCTTGCCCGCCTTTTCAATGGCCTTGCGCACCTCTTTTGGCGCGCCTTCGCGGAAATAGCGGCTGATCGCGCCGTCGAATGGCAGGTCCATGGCAGTCCTCCGGTTTTCGGCAGAATAGGGCGGAAGCGGGGCCGGGCGCAATCAGCGCCCGCCCCCTTTACGGCCTATTTGCCGATGTCGGCCAGATCGAAGGGCGTGCCCTGATAGATCTCATTGATCCAGTTGCCGTAAAGCAGATGGGCGTGGCTGCGCCAGCGGTTCAGCGGTGGGCGCGACGGATCGTCCTTGGGATAGTAGTTCATCGGCACATTGATCGGCGTGCCAACTGCCACGTCCCGGTCGTATTCCTGCTTGAGCGTATCGCTCTCATACTCAAAGTGGTTGAAGATATAGAGCGCGCGGTGGCCGGGATCCTCTACCAGACAAGGCCCGGTATCGGGGCTGCCGATCAGCGTGCGCAGGCCGGGTGCGGCGTCGATCTCTGCCTGGCGCATTTCGGTCCAGCGACTGACGGGGATGACGAATTCATCCGAAAACCCGCGCAGATAGGGTGAGGTAGGCGCAAGGTTCTGCTGCGGGAAACAGCCAAAGGCCTTGGCATCCAGCATGTGTTTCTGCACGCCATGGAAATGGTTGATCATCGCCATCCCCCCCCAGCACACGCCAAAGGTGGAAAACACGTGGCTTTGCGTCCAGTCCATCACCCGGCGCAATTCTTCCCAATAGGTCACCTGTTCGAACGGCAGGTGTTCGATCGGCGCGCCGGTGATGATCAGCCCGTCAAACCGCTCTTCACTGGCCTCGACCTCGGCGAAAGAGCTGTAAAAGGTTTCCATATGGGCGGCGGCGGTGTTCTTGGTCTGATGCTCGGTCATGCGGATCAGATGCAGGTCGATCTGCAATGGCGTCGCCCCGATTAGCCGCGCAAACTGGTTCTCGGTCTGAATCTTTTTGGGCATCAGATTCAAAAGCGCGATTTTCAGCGGCCGAATGTCCTGCCGTGCCGCCCGTTCGGGTGACATGACCATCACGCCCTCGTTCCGCAGAACGTCATAGGCGGGAAGGGTTTCGGGCAGGGTGATGGGCATGATGATCCTCTGGCAGAGGCACCGGAGGTAATGGGTTTTCGCCTTGATATCAAGCGGCGGACGGCGTTGACCGAATGTGCCGCGCATAGGATGCTGTACCGTCCGATGGAGAGGCCCGAATGACCCGCCGCACCCCGACCGCCCTTGTTCTGGTTATGACCCTGGCGGCACCCGTCGCCGCGCAGGACGAAAGCCCAGAGATGGAGCAACAGCGCTGTGTCTGGTCCTGCCTTGCCAATTCGCCGGGAAATGACAGCCCCGAATACAATGCCTGCGTCAAGCAATACTGCGAAGACATCGGGGCCGAGGT
>CALRKX020000110.1:0-6985 GCA_943368305.1 Erythrobacter sanguineus | reverse complement strand
AGATGCGAGGCGCCCTCCAGCACACGGGTCAGCATCATCACCGCAAAGGGCGGAAACACCGATTGCACAAGGCTGACCCCTGCCCCAAGGCACAGCGCCACCAGCATCGCCCGCCGCGCGCCGACCCGTGCCACCAGCAACCCCGCCGTGGTGCCAAAGATCAGCCCGACAATGCCGACAATCGACACCATCAGCCCAATTCCCACCCCGGCATGACCCGCATAGGCCCGCCCCAAGGCGTCAAACGCCACCGACATCTTGCCAAACTGTGCCGCCGCCCCAAGGCCCGCCGCCCAGATGGCAAAGATTGTCAGTGCGTTGCGCATGCGAACTCCGAATAGAAAAGGGGGCCGAAGCCCCCTTTGGTTTAGCCAGAACGGCACACCCTAGATATGCAGCGCGCGACCGTATGCATCGAGAACGGACTCGTGCATCATTTCGGACAGCGTGGGATGCGGGAAAACCGTGTTCATCAGGTCTTCCTCGGTGGTTTCCAGCGACCGCCCGACGACATAGCCCTGAATCAGCTCGGTTACTTCGGCCCCGATCATATGGGCCCCCAGCATCTCGCCGGTCTTGGCGTCGAAGATGGTCTTGATGAAGCCCTCGGCCTCCCCCAGTGCAATCGCCTTGCCATTGCCGATAAAGGGGAAGCGGCCAACCTTGACCGTATAGCCCGCATCCTTGGCCTTGGCTTCGGTCAGGCCCACACTGGCCACCTGCGGATGGCAATAGGTGCAACCGGCGATCGAATTCGGCTTGATCGGATGCGGATGGCCGCCGGCGATCAGTTCGGCCACCATCACGCCTTCATGGCTGGCCTTGTGGGCAAGCCACGGCGCACCGGCAATGTCGCCAATGGCATAAAGGCCCGGCACGCCGGTGCGACAGAATTCATCCGTCACCACATGGGTGCGGTCGATCTTTACGCCCAACGCCTCCAGCCCCAGATTTTCGACGTTGCCGACAATACCCACCGCCGAAATCACCGTGTCGAACTCTTGCGTCGTGGTGCCCTTGGCATCCTCCAGATGCGCCACGACCTTGCCGGGGCTGCGATCCAGCTTTTTCACTGTGGTTTTTTCAAGGATTTTCATGCCTTGCTTGACGAAGGCCTTCTTGGCAAAGGCGCTGACTTCGGCATCCTCGACCGGCAACACACGGTCCATCACCTCGACCACCGTGGTATCGGCACCCAGAGTGTTGAAGAAGCTTGCAAATTCGATGCCAATCGCGCCCGAACCGATCACCAGCAGCTTTTTCGGCATCCGTTTGGGTTGCAGCGCATGCCGATAGGTCCAGACCAGATCGCCGTCCGCCTCCAGCCCGGGCAATTCGCGGGCCCGCGCCCCGGTGGCCAGGACAATGGCCTTGGCGGTCAGCTCTTCGGTGCCCTTGTCGGTTTTCACCGAAACCACACCCGCCTTGGGCAGCGTCGCCGCGCCCATGAACACCGTCACCTTGTTCTTTTTCATCAGGTGGCCAATGCCGCCCGAAAGCTGCTTGGCCACGCCCCGGCTGCGGCCAACCACGGCATCCAGATCGAAGGACGCGCCTTCAACCTTCAGCCCGAATTCCTTGGCGCGGTGCATCAGGTGGAACACCTCGGCGCTGCGCAACAGGGCCTTGGTCGGGATGCAACCCCAGTTCAGGCAGATGCCGCCCAGATTTTCGCGCTCGATGATCGCAACCTTCTGGCCCAATTGGGCCGCCCGGATTGCCGCCACATAACCGCCCGGGCCAGCGCCCACCACGATCACATCAAAACTTTGGCCTGCCATCGTCTCCTCCCTAAGAAAACAGTGGGCGTGTAAAGATAGTTTGGCCTTAAACTATCTGATTGAACGAAACAACAAACATGGCGCCCTGCCTCTATGCACCCTGTGCATGGCTATCCTGAAGGGCACGAACCTCTGCCGCATAGCCTCCATTGGCCAGCCATGCTTCCTCCTCTGCGGTAGAATTGCGCCCTAACGCCACGTTGCGCGACGGAAAGCGGCCGAACCTGGCAATCACCGCCTGATGCGCGCGCGCGTGCAGCGCCATTTCAGGATCAGAGGCCAGACGCTCCTCCATCAGCCGCACGGCAAACGCCTGATCGGCCGGGTTTTCCGAATGTTCAAAGGGCATATAAAAAAACTGGCGCTCCGGCTCGGGGGCGTCCATGTCCCACCCAGCGCCAACCGCCTTGCGCGCGGCCGCAAGGGCAAGGGAATCCGTCGCGAACGCATCCGCCGTGCCGCGGTGCATGTTGCGCGAAAGCTGATCACAAATCACCAGATAGGCCAGCGTGCCTGCGGGACCATCGACCCAATGTTCCAGCCCGCCGTCGCGCGCAGCCTGCCAGATGTCGGCAAAGCGGGCGCGACATTCGCCATCCAGCACTTCGCCTCCGGCATACCAGCCGTCGGGGCCAACCTCGCCCAGCCAGAAATCCAGCACCTCGACCGGGTCCGCCATGTGCCGCCCTCCCTGTTATGCGCTAACGTGGCAGGTTCGGGGCAAGGCCGCAATCGCTTGCAACCGTCATTCTTTGTCAAACACCGCATCAACCGCGACAGAAGAGGCCGTGGGCGACAGCCCCGTGTAGGTGCCCTGCGCCTTGGGCGTGCGCCGCCGCGACAGCCGCCAGGCCGCGTAACCGGCCAGCGCGGCAAACAGGATCGCCAGCAGCAGAAAATACCCCCGGTCGCCGATATGCTGCATCATCCAGCCCGCAACCAGTGGCCCAAAGATCGCACCAAACCCGTTCAGAAAGATCATGCCAGAAGAGGCGGCAGGCATCTGATCCTTGGTCAGATGATCATTCGTGGTGGCGATCAGCAGCGAATACAGCGGGTTGATGATGCCCCCCAGCAGCAGCGCTACCCCCAGAACCACGGTGAACGGCAGCGCAATCGCGGACGAGATTGCCATCAGCACCGCCCCCGCAGCCGACAACCACAAGATCAGCATCCGACGATCCATCCGGTCGGACAACCAGCCCACCGGATATTGCAACACCAGCCCACCAACATATAGCGCCGCACCAAAGGCCGCGATTTCGCCGATCGTCAGCCCCCGCATCGCCCCCCAGACCGAAGCCATGCCGAACATCGCCGCATAAACCCCGCCCGTCAGCAGCATCCCCACGCAGCCCAGTGGCGAAACGATGAACAACCGGCGAAAGCTCATCCCCCGCGTCTCGTCAAAGGTCGGGGCGGGCGTATCGGCCAGCAGCACGGGCATGAACGCCAGCGACACCAGAACCGACGGGATGATGAACAGCGCATAGCCCGACGGATCGCCCTGCGCCAGCAGGCCCTGGCTGGCGATGATGCCCAGCATCTGCACGATCATATAGGCCGAAAGGGTCTGTCCCCGCGTCTCGTTGGTGGCGGTGTTGTTCAGCCAGCTTTCGGCGGTGACATAGATCCCCGAAAAGCAGAACCCGATCAGCAGGCGGAACCCCGACCAGGCCCAGACATCGACCACCAGCGGATACAGCACCAGAACCGCCGAAATCAGCGACCCCATCGCCGAAAACACCCGCACATGCCCCACCCGCCGGATCAACCCCGGCGTCAGACGCGACCCGCCCAGAAACCCCACGAAATAGGACGACATGATGACCGACAGCTCAAAGGTCGAAAACCCTTCCAGCCCGCCACGAATGCCCAACAGCGACCCCTGCACGCCATTGCCCACCATCAACAGCATGACCCCCAACAACAGGGGCCAGGATTGGGCCAGAACCTTCAGCATCGTGAACTTCCCTTACACTCGCCAGATGAACCTATCATGCCCGGCACCGCCGCACAGCCCGATTGCGACCAGAGTCGGAACGGAGCGCCCATTGGCACCGGTCGGCACCGGGGCGCTGCCCCGGACCCCGGGATATTTATGAACAGATGATGAAGGAAGGCGACGCCCTGCCCCGAGCCAACGAGGCAGGGAATCATCACCTGTTGCCGCCATCGGGATCCCTCCCTGTACGGTCAGACCAGTATCGAAGTTCAAGGTTAATACCCCCCTAAGCCCAGATCATCTGTTCATAAATATCCTCGGGGGGTCCGGGGGGCAGACGGCCCCCCGGCCTTGGCCACTGGCACGCAGTCAGGGGATCAGCAGCGACGCATCGCCATAGGAAAAGAACCGATACCCCGACGCAATCGCATGGGCATAGACCCGGTCCATCCGCTCTTTGCCCATCAGGGCCGAGACCAGCATCAGCAGCGTCGATTTCGGCAGGTGAAAGTTGGTCATCAGGGCATCGGTGACATGAAACCTGAACCCGGGATAGATGAAGATGTCGGTCGGCCCCACCCAGGGAGCGATCCGGCCTGATCGGGCGGCGGTTTCGATCAGGCGCAGCGCCGTGGTTCCGACCGGAATCACCCTGCCGCCAGCGGCCTTGGTGGCGGCAATCTCGGCGGCGGCCTCCGGCGTCACCTCGCCCCATTCGGCATGCATCCGGTGGGTGGTCACATCCTCGACCTTGACCGGCAGAAAGGTGCCGGCGCCGACATGCAGCGTCACTTCGGTGAAGGTTACGCCCTTGTCGGCAAGTGCCTGCAACAGTCCGGCATCGAAATGCAGGCTGGCCGTCGGCGCCGCGACGGCCCCGGCATGGCGGGCGAATACCGTCTGGTAATCGTCCTTGTCCTGCGCATCGGCGGGACGTTTTGCGGCGATATAGGGCGGCAGCGGCATCGCCCCCGCCGCGTTCAGCGCCGCGTCGAAATCCGGTCCGGTCAGGTTGAAGGTCAGCCGCAGATCGGTTTCTGATTTCTCGGTCACCGTCGCGGACAGATCGTGGGGAAAGCGGATCACCTCGCCCACGCCCACCTTTCGCAGCGGCTTGGCCAGGGCGCGCCAGCCTTGCACAGCGGGTTCCAGCAGGGTGATTTCCACCTTTGCCACAGCCTCGCCCCGTTGGCGGTGTCCGAACAGGCGGGCCGGAATGACACGGGTGTTGTTCAGGATCAGCCGGTCGCCCGGGCGGAAAACCTCGACCAGATCGCGCACATGCAGATCGCGAATGCTGTCCCGTTCGGCCAGAAGCAACCGCGCAGAGCTGCGCGGCCGCGCCGGGCGGGTGGCGATCAGATCTTCCGGCAGGTCAAAATCGAAATCCGACAGTTTCATCCCTTGCTTTCCCCCACGACGGGCGGCGGCTGGCGGAAGATTTCGCGGAACATGCCCGGTGTCAGGATCGACAGCGGATTGACCGAAACCTGAGGGTCCGTCGCCGTGCCCTTCAAACTGTAGTTGAAGCCGAAAATCCCTTCGCCGCGCTTCGACAGCAGCGCGCCGATCCCGTTCAACAGATAGATGGGAGAGATGACGCCCTGCATATCGACCAGCCCCGAACCGCTTTGATAAACCCCGGCCATCGACACCCCCAGCGATGCCCCGATCGCCGACCCGCGGGTGATCTGCACGGCATTCGGCGTCAGGATCAGGTCGCCATCCACCTCGGCAAAGACAAGGCCAGAACCGTCCAGTTGCTCCAGCAGCCCGACGACGCTGATCGCGTTCAGAAGTTCAGCCAGCACATTGGCGTTGCGCACCCGAACCCCGGTGATCCGGGCCTTGCCATCATAGGCGCCGCCGGATTTGCGCGGCACAAGAACCAGCGACAGCTTGCCGCCATGGGCGCTTTGAAAGATGCCCGCATCACGCATGACAGCGCCCGCATCCTCGGCCACCAGCCGGACAGAGGTGCCGTTCGGCGCGGGCAAGACATTGCCTGCCACTGCGGCCCCGCCATTGACCAAGGCGCGGAAATCGCCGTTGATCCCGCCCGCCAACGAGAAATCGCCGCGAAATCCGGTCAGCGTGATCGACTGCGCGACCACCAGCCGGTCAAGCGACAAAGACAGCGGCCCTCCGCCCTGCCCGGACCCCTTGCGCGCCGAGGCCGGGGGCACCTTGCGCAGATCGACCGTGCCAGAGGTCATGGCCAGCCCGACAGGCCGTCCCTTGCCGCGCCCGCTGATCATGACGGCCCCCTCCAGCCAGCCAGCCAGCGACACCTTGGGAAAGCTGGCCTTGTCCAACCCTCCGCCCGGCTTCATGCTGATCGACCCTTCGGCCTTCAGGCTGGCGGCATCCAGCAGCAGACGATCCACCCCCGGCGTGGCCCCCAGCGTCACATCGGCCTCCAGCCGGCCGGCGGTGGCTGCAGGCTTGGTCCAGCCGACATCGGGCAACCGCAGCGTGATGCCCGCAAGGTTCGAGGTCAGGCGCAGCTTGCCCGGCTGGTTCTTTTGCAGATCGATTGCCACATTCGCCCGCCCGGTTCCCGAGACCGTGCCATCGGGCAGGCCAAGGCCAAATTCGTTCGCGGCCGCCTGCGACAGCGCGACCGTGCCTTCGATCCGCGCCTTGCCCCGCTCTTCGGGGGCAAAGCCCTGATGAGAGGTAGCATCGAAAGGCACGCCGCCGATCAGCCCCGGCCCGCTGATCGTCAGGCCATCGCGGTCTGCCTGAACCTGCATGGCATCTGCCGTAATCACGCGCCCCGGCACCAGAACATCCGACCGGAACCGGCTGACCTGCGCCGTGACCTGATAGGTAACATCCTCAACCAGAACCCTGGGCTTCAACGGCAAATGCAGTACCGCCTGCAACTGCGCCTCGCCCTCACCCAGTTCTACCGGCTTGTCGGCTTTGGTCAGGAACAGGAACGGCGGCTGATCCAGCAGCGACAGCGCCGCCGTAAGGCTGGAGCGCGCCTTGAGCCGTATTTCTGCCAGCGCTGGTTTCTGCGTGATATCGGGCACCATGAAGACCGATCCAGCCATGTCTATGTCGCCGCCAAGAGGCGGGGTCACCTTGCCGCGCGACAGCACGATGGTGTTGGTCTTGCCTTCGATCGTGGCATAGCCGTAACCCTCTCGGATTGGCGGCAGGCTGGGCACGAACCGCACATCGGCGTTTTCAAAGCTGTAGCCCAGATGCAGGCGCGGCTCTTGCCCCGGCAGAATGCGCAGGGCGGCCT
>CALRKX020000109.1:0-6994 GCA_943368305.1 Erythrobacter sanguineus | reverse complement strand
CAGCGCCAGTGCAATCAGCGACAGCGCCGACAGCGTGGCATAGGCGGCACGACGAAAATCGCCGTCGTCCCCCTTGGCATAGCGCAGCGCCACCACCGTCATCAAAGCCGCCAGCGCAATGACCTGCACCGCCCAGGGAAACGCCCCCAGAACGCGCGACGGCTGCCAGAAAAGCTCCAGCCCCGCAGCGGTCAGCGGGGCCACCAGCACCGCCGCCAGGCCATAGCCCAAACGCGCCCAACCTGGCCGGAACGACCGCCAGGCAGCGGCAAGACCCACCATCACAGCCATGCCCAAGATCAGGCTGACGGTCATCGGCGGCGCGGTTTCCGGGGCCCGCAGCGCCAGATCGGCGTCGGTAAAGGCCCAATAGGCCGCGCCCGGTCCTGTCGCCTCGACCACCACCCGCGCCAGCAGGCCTAGCGCGGGCCATAGCGCCAGATCATCCAGCCCCTCGGCCCGGTCAGCCCACAGCAGGACCAGCACCGCCAGCCCTGCCAGCAAGGCAAAGGCCAGCATGTTCTCACCCTCGATGCCCGCCTGAAACACCAGCCCCAGCGTTGCCGCCAGCATCGCCCCATGCGCCAGACGCACCTGGAAGGACTCTCGCGCCCCCTGTCCTCTGGCCAGCACGGCCTGAGCCAGCGCTGGCCCGGCCAGACGCGGGATCAGCGCGAAATCCGACAGGATCACCGTCAGCAGCGCCGAAAGCGCCAGAAAGATCAGATGCCCCGCCACCCCGGCCCCGGCCAGCATCGACAGCCCCGCCCCCAGATGGGCCAGCACCAGCGCCAAGACCGACAGCCAGCGCCATTTGCGCACCGTATCCACCGCCAGCCCGGTCATCAGAACCAGCAGGGAATGGCCATAAAGCCAGGGCGCCGCGCCGCTGTTGCCGCCCACGACAAAGGGCGCAAGTGCCGCCCCCAACAGCCCCACCACAACCAGAAGCGGGCCGGAAAACCAACCCAGCGCCACTGCCCCCGCCGCCGTGGCCATCAGACCGGCAAAGGCCACGCCCTCATCGATCAAGCCATACATCTGACGCGCTGCAACAATGGCGGCAAAAATCGACACGATCCCCGCCCCGCTGAACACCGACGGCAGATAAGCGGTGCTGACTTCTTCGCCATCGCCGTGGCGGCGGCGCAGCCATTCGCCTGCCGCAACCAGCGCAAGCCCGAACAACAGCGCCGCAGCAACCCGGGCGGCAGGCGGCAACAGACCGTTCTCGATGCCGTATTGCACAAAGAAAACGCCCGCCAAGGCCAGCGAGGCCGCAGCAACCGCATAAACCCAATTGTCGCTCAACCAGCCAAACAGGCGCGCCGCCAAAGACGGGCCGGATGGAACCGCAGGCTCGGGCGGTTCGGTCGCAACATCCGCAGCCTCGCGCGGTGTTTGCGGCTCGAAGTCCGACCCGCCCCCCTTGCGCGCCCTGTTCCAAACCGAAGAGGCCATGGGCAAAGGGGCAGTCTCCGCCCCGGCGACCACCTGGGGCGGTGGCGGGCCGGGCGCAGGGGCGGCCTCGGGTTCGGGCTGCGCCTCGACCGGGGCGGTCGGGGCCGGTCGCTCGGCAACGCCAGTGGCCAGATCAGCACGCAAGGACAGATCCGCCTCCAGCGCGGCGATCCGGCGGCGCAGACCGGCCTGCCCCACGAACAGCACGATAATCGAAACCGGAATGGCCAGCGCCACCAGTGCGATCAGAACAAGGATGCCGTCCATCACGAACCCCGCAAGGAAATGTGACGGAACCGTAAAGCGGCTTGGCCCTTGCCGCCAGTCGGGAAATCCAGCCCGCTGCGCGCGCCCTGTCCGGCTTGCAGACCGCTGCGGGTTTGGTCCAGATGGACGCATGACATCGTTGGACATCGGAATTGTCGGGGCGGGTATTGGCGGATTGGCCGTGGCCAGCCTGTTGGCGCAGGACGGCCACCGCGTCACGCTGGCCGAACGGTTTGACCGCCCGCGCCCGCTGGGCTCGGGTCTGGTGGTGCAACCCGTCGGCATGGCGGTGCTGCACGAGCTTGGCGCCGCCGTCGCCGCCCGGCAGTTGGGCCAGCCAATTGGCCGTATGCTTGGCCATTCTGGTCAGCGGGTGGTGCTGGACGTGCGCTATCGGCCCGAGGCGCCGGGGCTGGCGATACACCGCGCCGCGCTGTTTCAGGTGTTGTGGGACCGGGTTCAGGCCGCAGAGGTGACCATGGCGACCGGAGCGGCGGTCATCGGCACCACACCACTTAAATCAGGCCGGATGATCCGGCGCGAAGGGGCGGCGGATCTGGGACCGTTCGATCTGGTGATCGACGCCTCTGGTGCAGGCTCGTCGCTGTCACCGCTGCGGTCGCGCGCGCTGCCCTTTGGCGCGGTCTGGGGTCAGGTGCCATGGCCTGCCGCCGCGACGCTGCCCATGAACCGGCTGTCACAACGCTATCTGGGGGCGCACCGCATGGCCGGGGTCATGCCGATCGGCTGCCTGCCGGGCGACCCGACACCCCGCGCAGCCGTGTTCTGGTCACAGCCCAAGGCCGCGCTGGAGGCCTGGCCGCAAACCCCGATAGAGCCGTGGAAAGCCGAGGTTGCCGCCTTCTGGCCCGAAATGGCACCCTTTCTGCAAGAGATTTCCACCGCGCAGGATTTGACACCCGCACGCTATGGCCATGGCACGCTGGCGCGGCCCCATGCCGACCGGCTGGTTCATATCGGCGATGCCGCGCACCGGGCAAGCCCGCAACTGGGACAGGGGGCGAATATGGCGCTGCTGGATGCAATGGCACTGACATTGGCCCTGAGGGAGGGCCCCGTCGATCAGGCGCTGCCAAGCTATGCCCGGATGCGGCGCTGGCATCTGGCGACCTATCAGACGATGAGCGCGCTGTTCACCCCGATGTATCAATCGCAAAGCCGCATCCTGCCTGCGCTTCGCGACCACCTGCTGGCCCCGCTGTCCGGCCTGCCGGGGATCAGGCATGTCCTGACGGCGCTGGTTTCTGGCGATCTGCTGCCACCCATCGCCTCAACGCGCTGGCCCCGGGCCATGCCCTGAAGCCTCCGATGCCGAAGGGCTGGACTTGGCGGCCCTGCCCGCTACCATCCGCGCAAAGGGAGCGGTCGGATGAAAGAACCTTCGGTCAATGTTCGTGGCGGCGCGTTGCAGCTCTGCTCGGCCAACCCCACCACCGGGTTTTTCCGCGATGGCTGCTGCAACACCGGCCCGATGGACCGCGGGCTGCATACGGTCTGCGCCCTGATGACGGCCGAATTCCTTGCCCTGTCGAAATACCTTGGCAATGACCTCAGCACACCGCGCCCCGAATACGGTTTTGCCGGGCTGAAGCCGGGCGATCAATGGTGCCTGTGCGCCACCCGCTTTCTGCAAGCGCATGACGAAGGTGCCGCCCCGCAGGTGCGCCTGAACGCCACACACGCCAACACCCTGCATATCGTGCCGCTGGAGGTGCTGGAGCGTTACGCCGCCGACTGAGACAGCTTGACCCGCAGCGCCCCGTCATCGCGCATCAGATCCTCGATGAACAGCGACAAAAGCTGCGACCGCCCGCTGACGCCCGCCTTGCGGTAAATCGCATTGGTCTGCGCCTTCACCGTGCCCTCCGATGTCTGGCGCAGCCCGGCGATTTCGGCGGTGGACAGGCCCTTGATCGCAAACAGCGCCACATCGGCTTCGGCCTTGGTCAGCCCCCATTCGCTGAACCGTTCGTCCAGCAGATCCATGAACGCACCCGAAGCCCGCCGCAGCCGCTCCTCGGCCTGATGCCGCTCGATATGCGAGCGCCACAGCGCCCAGGCGCCAAGGACCACGCCCAGCACCAGCCCCAGCGCCGCGCCCACCTCCATCAACTCGCGGTATTCCCAGGCGATCGGGCCGGACCAGATCGGCAGATAAGACGACAGGATATCGGATACGAAAAAGAAGGCGCTGACCACCTGAACGATAAGGATGGCAAGAACAGACCACAGCCGCGTCATGCCAGAACCCGCCGCAAGGCCGCAGACCGGATATCAGTTGTCATCACCGCCCTTTCCGTCGCCACCGGAACCGCCGCTGTCATCCCCCCCGCCATCATCGCCGCCATCATCACCGCTGCCAGAGCCGCCCGAACCGCTGCTGCCATCATCCGAGCCGTCATCCCCGTCGTCAGAGCCGCCGCTGCCACCGGACCCGCCGCTGCTGCCCGTTCCGCCACTGCTGCCCGTTCCGCTGCTGCTGCCCGAATTGCCCTCGGACATCTCAACCACGCTGGTCGGAACGGCGCTACCGTCTGACATGATGATGATATCGCGCAGAACTTCGCCAGTGCGCGGATTCAGAATGATCTCGCGCTGTCCAAGATCACCGTTCGCAGAAATGCGCACCCGCCCCAGCCAGGTGCGTTCGGTCACGATTGATTTGAACCCCTCGGCGCGCAAGCGGTCAAGAAGTGCGTTTTCTATGTCCGCAACGGCGCAAAGAGGGGCCATGCCCAATGCCGCAACGCCACAAAACAGAAAATTCCGGCGGTTCATTGCCCGGTCCGCCCATTGTTGAAGAAGAATGATCCGCGAAATACGGCGGCCGGACAAGACCCGACCGCCGTATCGGAATTATCAGGCGGAAATCTGATCAGTCGTCGCTGCCGCCATCACCGCCACCGTCGCCACCACCATCGCTGTCGCCGCCACCGCTGCCGCTGCCGCCATTGTCATCATTGCTGTCGTCAGAGCCGTCATCATCTCCGCTGCCCGAACCCGAATTGTCGTCATCGGTGCTGTCGTCGGCCTTGTCGTCATCGCCGCTACCGTCGGTAAAGTCCTTGTCGGTGGTTTCCAACTCGACCTTGGTGGAGACGGGCGCGTTCGGATCGACGGTCCCGCTCTCCGACTTGACAACCGCACCGGTCGCAAGGTCGTAAACCGCCTCGATCTTCACGCCATCCTTGATGGCCTCAACCTTGGCCTGGGTCGGACCGACCTTAACCTCGATCGACTGATAGCCGGTTGATTGATACTGCGCCACAATGTCCTGCCCGGTGATTGCCGCCGAACTGTAGCTGGCCGACATCAGCAGAAATGCCGTGGCCGAAAAAAGCATCTTTTGCATGGTTTGATCTTTCCTGAGTGAACCGTTGCCTATTTTTAGCGCAATCCCGGCCAAATCATGGCCGGGGTCAGAGTGAATGGGTCAGCCGTGGCCAACCGGATCGTCAGCACCACGGCCGCGACGGGCCTCGCGGATCTGAGGGGCGTTTTCGCCGTGAACCCCGGTCGCAAACATCATCGCCCGGGCGGCGGGAAGGGCTGCAAGCATAATGGCGGCAGTCACTGCCGATCCGATCATGGTCTTCATGCTCATTCCTTTCGCGTTTTCCCGGCGGGTGCCGTGTGCGCCATTCCCGCACTGGTTGCCGACAATCGGCCTGACCATGCCTGATGGATGAATTGCATCCCAACCATTGCCCCAGGGTTTAGGACATGCGTCTTCGGCATGGGGTTGAGGGAAATAAACCCAAGTTTATGCCGGTTTCGCCCCGACAGACGAAAAAGGCCGCCCCAAAGGGCGGCCCGGTCGGTAAACGGCAGATATGGCGTCAGACTTTCATCTCGACGCCCAGGTGCTTGGCCACTGTAAAGATGTCCTTGTCGCCCCGGCCACACATGTTCATCACGATGATATGGTCTTTCGGCAGGGTCGGCGCGATCTTTGCGACATGGGCAAGGGCATGGCTCGGCTCCAGCGCGGGGATGATTCCCTCCAGCGCACAAGACAGTTTGAACGCCTCCAGCGCCTCGGCATCGGTGATGCTGACATATTGCGCGCGACCGATGTCATGCAGCCAGGAATGCTCTGGCCCGATGCCGGGATAATCCAGCCCCGCCGAAATCGAGAAGCCCTCTAGGATCTGGCCGTCACCATCCTGCAACAGATAGGTCCGGTTGCCATGCAGCACACCCGGGCGCCCGCCGGTCAGGCTGGCGCAATGCTGCATCCGGTCATCAACCCCTTTGCCGCCCGCCTCGACGCCAATGATATTGACCGAAGGATCGTCCAGGAACGGAAAGAACAGCCCCATGGCGTTCGAGCCGCCGCCAATTGCGGCCACCAGCGTATCGGGCAACCGCCCCTCGCCTTCCTGTTCGGCCAGTTGCCAGCGCACCTCCTTGCCGATGATCGACTGAAAATCACGCACCATCGCGGGGTAAGGATGCGGACCGGCCACCGTGCCGATGCAATAGAAGGTGTCGCGCACATTGGTCACCCAATCACGCAAGGCATCATTCATCGCATCCTTCAGCGTGCCACGGCCAGAGGTGACCGGAATGACCTCGGCCCCCAACAGCTTCATGCGGAACACGTTCGGCGCCTGGCGCTCCACATCATGCGCGCCCATGTAGACCACGCATTTCAATCCGAACTTGGCACAGACCGTGGCAGTGGCGACGCCGTGCTGCCCCGCGCCGGTTTCGGCGATGATCCGGGTCTTGCCCATGCGGCGGGCCAGGATGATCTGCCCCAGCACATTGTTGATCTTGTGCGCGCCGGTGTGGTTCAGTTCATCGCGCTTCATGTAAATCTTGGCACCGCCCAGATGGCTGGTCAGCCGGGGGGCGAAATACAGCGGACTGGGCCGGCCGACATAGTGTTTCCACAGATCGTCCATCTCGGCCCAGAAGGTCGGATCGGTCTTGGCGTGGTTGTAGCGCTCTTCCAGCTCCAGAATGAGCGGCATCAGTGTTTCACTGACAAAACGCCCGCCAAAGATGCCAAAGCGCCCGTCCTCATCCGGTCCCGTCATAAAGCTGTTCAAACCGTCTTCGGCCATCGTGCCACCCCCTGCTTTGCCATATTGGGTGTAGCGCCCTTGGCCGCCGGGGAAAAGGGGGCGCTGCCCCCTCGGGCCTTGCGACCCTCACCCCCGGGATATTTTCGCCAATGTGAAAACCGCAACGTTTCGCGCTTTCATCTGTTCATAAATATCCCACGGGGGTGCGGGGG
>CALRKX020000108.1:0-6998 GCA_943368305.1 Erythrobacter sanguineus | reverse complement strand
CCTGATCAGCAGCGAACATCCCTTTCCGCAGATCAAGAAGCACCGGGGGGCGAAAAAGGAAAAGGGCGCCTATTTCGGCCCCTTCGCCAGTGCGGGCGCGGTGAACCCCATGCTGAACCAGTTGCAGAAGGTGTTCCTGCTGCGCAACTGCTCGAACGCGATGTTCGAAAGCCGCACGCGCCCCTGCCTGCAATTCCAGATCAAGCGCTGCGCCGCCCCCTGCGTTGGCCGCATCACTCAGGCGGGCTATGGCGAACTGGTGTCGGACGCCAAGCTGTTTCTCGAGGGCAAAAGCACCAATGTGCAGGCCGATCTTGCCAAGCAGATGGCCGAAGCCAGCGAGACGATGGAGTTTGAACGCGCCGCCGCCCTGCGTGACCGCATCCGCGCCCTGACCGCCGTGCAATCTTCTCAAGGCATCAACCCGCGCGGCGTGGCCGAGGCGGATGTGGTGTCGGTTCACCTTGACCACGGTCAGGCCTGCGTGCAGGTGTTCTTCATCCGCGCGCATCAAAGCTGGGGCAACCGCGACTTCTATCCCCGCACTCCGGCAGGCGCCGAAGAGCCGGAAATTCTTGAGGCGTTCCTGACCCAATTCTATGATGACAAGGAACCGCCCCGGCTGATCCTCTTGTCCCACCCGGTCGAAAACCCCGATCTGGTGGAACAGGCGCTGTCAGATCGGGCGGGCCGCAAGGTCGAACTGGCCGTGCCTCAGCGCGGTGAGAAGGCCGAGCTGGTGGAAAATGCCACCCGCAACGCCCGCGAAAGTCTGGCGCGGCGCATGTCGGAAAGCAGCACCCAGAACAAGCTGTTGCAAGGGCTGGCCGATGCTTTCGACCTTGATGGCCCGCCGCAGCGGATCGAGGTTTACGACAACGCCCATATCCAGGGCAGCGACGCTGTGGGCGGCATGATCGTGGCGGGGGCCGAAGGGTTCCTCAAATCGCAATATCGCAAGTTCAACATCCGCTCCGATGCCGGCAAGAACAGCGATGATTTCGGCATGATGCGAGAGGTGATGACCCGTCGTTTCGAACGCCTGCTGAAAGAAGACCCGGATCGCAAGACCGATGCCTGGCCCGACCTTTTGCTGATCGACGGTGGCGCAGGGCAGGTTTCAGCCGTGGGCGGCACTCTGTCGGAACTGGGCATCGATGATATTGCCATGGTCGGCGTGGCCAAGGGCATCGACCGTGACGCGGGTAAGGAAGAGTTCTACCGCGAGGGCCAGCCGCCCTTTGCCCTGCAAAGAAACGACCCCGTTCTCTACTTCATCCAGCGCCTGCGGGATGAGGCACACCGCTGGGCCAATGGCGCCCATCGCGCCAAGCGCGCCAAGGCCGTGGGTGTCACCCCGCTGGACGAGGTGCCAGGCATCGGCGCCACAAGGAAGCGCGCCCTTCTGGCCCATTTCGGCAGCGCCAAGGCGGTCTCTCGTGCTGCCCTGCCCGACCTTATGGCGGTGTCGGGCATTTCAGAGGCGATGGCGGAAACCGTTTACAACTTCTTCCACACCTCCGGCTGATCTTCATCTGTTCAAAAATATCCCACGGGGGTCCGGGGGTGTGAAAACCCCGGCAATCCGGTTACCACCTGCACCACGACCGCTGAATAGAACACCATCGACGCCGCCAGCACGAAGACATGCCAGATCGTGTAGTGAAACGGCAACCGTTCCCACAGGTAGAACCCGACTCCTGCGGTATACAAAAGCCCGCCCACCACCATCAGCACCACAACCGCGCCTGGCAGCGCCGCGATCAGGTCGCCCCCTGCCAGGAACCCGGCCCAACCCATTCCCAGATACAGCGCCAACGCCGCCACCCGGAACCGCGCGGGCGAGATGGTCTTCAGGATCACCCCGGCAACCGCCGCCACCCACAGCACCCCGGTCAGCAGCCACCCCTGCCCGGAAATCAGCGCGAAGGGCGTATAGGTGCCCGCAATCTTAAGATAGATCGCCGAATGGTCCAGCCGCCGCAGCAACCAGCCCCAGTCAGGCCGCGAGATCATGTTGTAGAGCGCCGAACACAGGATCATCGCCACCAGCGTGGCACCATAAACCGCCGTGCCAACCACCGATGGCGCATCGCCGCGCAGCATCGCCGTCAGCACGATCAGCACCGGCACCGCCCCCACCACCGCGACCAGCCCGGCAATGTGAACCACCGCGTCCGAAAGACGCTCTGCCGGGGAATAAAGGGTGCGGGGCTGCAACATGGGCCAAGGCTAGGCCAGCCTTGCGCGCCCCGCAATCAAAGCCTTTGTGACAGACGCAACGTCCGCATCCTTGACTGACGCAAAACCTTCACATCCCACCGCTAACACACCCCTGAAAACCGGAGGCTGCCATGACCCAGATCGACACGACATTTGCGCAGGACTGGCTGGCCGACGAACTGGCCGATGTGCTTGACGAGGATTACGAGCTGGAAATCGAAGACGCGACACTCTCGCGCGAGATTGCCCGCATCTACAAGGACAAGCACCCCGATGCGCTGGACCGCCGGGTCTATCTGTCCAACCTGATCCATCTGCAGGCCGAATTGATCAAGCTGCAGGATTGGGTGGTTCATACCAAGCAAAAGATCGTCGTCATTTTCGAGGGCCGCGATTCTGCGGGCAAGGGGGGCGTGATCAAGCGCATCAGCCAGCGGCTGAACCCACGCGTCGTGCGCACCGTGGCCCTGCCCGCGCCATCCGACCGCGAACGCAGCCAATGGTATTTCCAGCGCTATGTTCCGCACCTGCCTGCGGGCGGTGAAATCGTCCTGTTCGACCGCAGCTGGTATAACCGCGCCGGGGTGGAGCGCGTGATGGGCTTTGCCGACGAAGATCAGGTGGAACAGTTCTTCAACGATGCCCCCGAATTTGAACGGATGCTGCTGCGCTCTGGGATCATTCTGGTGAAATACTGGTTCTCGATCACCGATCAGGAACAGCAGATGCGCTTTCTCATGCGAATCCACGATCCGATGAAGCAATGGAAACTCTCGCCCATGGACCTGCAATCCCGCGTCCGGTGGGAGCAGTATACCAAAGCCAAGGAAGAGATGTTCGAACGCACCAACATCCCCGAGGCGCCCTGGTACATCGTCGAGGGCAATGACAAGAAACGCGCCCGCCTGAACTGTATCCAGCACTTCCTGTCGCTGATCCCCTATGAGCCGGTGCCGCATGAAGAGATCCGCCTGCCAGAGCGCGTGTTCAACCCCGACTATGAACGCGCGACACTGCCGCCCGAACTTTACGTTCCACAGAAATACTAGGCGGTGACGGGCAGGCCGGTGCGGCGCGCAGAAATTCAGCACTTCCTTTCGCCGCGTTTTTCGCTACCAATCCGCCCATGATCTGGAACATTCCCAACACGCTCACCTTCCTTCGGTTGCTGGCAGCTCCGGGGGTGGCGGTGATGTTTTTGTACTTCCAACGCCCCTGGGCCGACTGGTTCGCGCTGACCCTGTTCGTCGGTGCTGCCATAACCGACTGGTTTGACGGCTACCTCGCCCGGCTGTGGAAGCAGGAATCCAAATTCGGCGCCATGCTCGATCCCATCGCCGACAAGGCGATGGTGCTGATCGCGATCATGGTGCTGACCGGCTATAACGGGATGAACCCCTGGCTGATCCTTCCCGCCACCGTCATCCTGTTCCGAGAGGTGTTTGTCTCTGGCCTGCGCGAATACCTTGGCCCGGTGGGCGGCACGCTCAAGGTGACCAAACTGGCCAAATGGAAAACCACGGCCCAGATGGTGGCGATTGCAGCGCTGTTTCTGGGCACCGGGCTGGAGTATCTGAACGGCGTCAAGATGCATGGCATGACGCCCGATCAATATGCCGATGCCGTGGCTGCGGGCCTGGCCGACCCGATCCGCGCCTGCGGCAAGCGTGATTGCGCATCCGTCGCGGGCGATCTGGGGCTGGTGCTGATCTGGGTCGCCGCCGCGCTGACGGCGCTGACCGGCTGGGAATATTTCCGCAAGGCGCTGCCGTTCCTCAGGGAAAAATAGATGATCGAGGTCCGCTACTTTGCCTGGCTGCGTGAACGCATCGGCACCAACCGTGAAGCGGTTGACAGCAGTGCCGCGACGGTCGCCGATCTGGTGCAGGAACTGATCGCAATGGGCGAAGGCCACGCCCTGGCCTTTGCCGACCTGACCAGCCTGCGCGTCGCGGTCGATCAGGAACTGGCCGATTTTTCCGCCCCGTTGGCAGGTGTGCGCGAAGTGGCCTTCTTCCCGCCGATGACGGGGGGCTGAGATGCGCCTTTCGGTCCAGGCCGCCCCATTCGATTTCGGCGTCGAGGCCGGGGCCTTTGCCGCCGCCATTCCGGGAGCTGGCGCGGTCGTAACCTTCACCGGACTTGTGCGCGACGAAGGCGGCAGGCTCTCGGTGATGGAGATCGAACATTTCCCCGGCATGACCGAAAAGGCGATTTCCGCCATGATGGATCAGGCGAAAGCCCGGTTCAATCTGCTTGATGCGCTGGTCATACACCGCCACGGCCCGCTTGCCGTGGGCGAGGCGATCATGATGGTCGCCACCGCCGCCCCACACCGGTCCGATGCCTTTGGTGCGGCGGAATTCCTGATGGACTACTTGAAATCCCGTGCGCCCTTCTGGAAAAAGGAAATCGGCGCCGATGGTGAAAGCTGGGTGGCCGCCAAGTCAGAGGATGAGGCGGCGCTGAACCGCTGGTAACCCGCGCCTAGCCAAACCGCGTGCGCCAGTCGGCCTGCATCCCCATGCCGCGCGCTTCGTAAACCCCGCGCGCAATCGCCCGCGCCAGACAGACTGCCGCCGCATGGCCCAACTGGAACGCATCGATCACAGGGTCGTTCAGCGCCTTCGCGCCAGTCGCCGCCGCAAACACCAGATCCCCGTCCAGCAGCGTATGTGACGGCACGATGGCCCGCGCCATCCCGTCCTGCGCCGCGACCGCCATCCGGGTGGCCTGCGCCTGGCTCAGTGCGGCATCGGTGGCGACAATAGCGATGGTCGTCGCCTCGCCCAGCCGCTTGCCGGGCAGCGGCACTTGCGATGCGGGCGGCGCAGGGCAGGGGCCCAGCCCGCCGAACTCACCCCCCATCTCCCATGGGGCCGCCCAGAACTGCGGCCCATCGCCCACCACCACCGACCCCAGTGCATTCACCGCCACCAGTGCCCCCACCGTAAAGCCCGAGGGCAAGACGCAAGAGGCCGACCCAAGCCCGCCCTTCAGCGTCGCGGTCGTCGCCCCGTACCCCGCCCCCGCCGTGCCAAGGGCAAATTCCGCCGCTGCCGCCGTCAGCGCCTCATGCCCCAGCGTGGCATAGGGGTTGCGCGCCCACCCCTTGTTGCCGCCATTCAGCAGATCAAACAGGATCGCGCCCGGCACGATGGGCACCCGCTGCCCGCCCACGTCAAACCCGCGTCCCATGGCACGCAATCCATCGGCAACGCCCGAACAGGCATCCAGACCAAAGGCCGACCCGCCCGACAAGACCAGCGCATCCACCTCCTGCACCAGTCGGTCGGGCGCCAAGAGGTCGGTCTCGCGCGTGCCCGGCGCGCCGCCCATCACCGAAACCGCCGCAACAAAGGGTCGGTCCCCCACCAGCACTGTCGCCCCGCTGCGCAACTCGCCATCGCTGGCATTGCCCACCCGCAAACCCGCCACATCGGTAATCAGGTTCCGCGCACCCTGTATCATCTTCATCTTGGCCCAAATACTCTCGGGGGTAAGGCCGCAGGCCTAGGGGCAGACAGCCCCCTTCCGCCGCCCGCCAAAGACCCTATGCTGGCAAGGTTAGCGACAAGACTATCGACAAGGAGGCGGCGATGCAAAAGGTTGCGGTGATCACGGCGGGCGGCTCTGGCATGGGGGCGGCTGCGGCGCGGCGGCTGGCGGCCGATGGCTATCAGGTCGCCATCCTGTCCTCCTCGGGGAAAGGAGAGGCGCTGGCCGACGAATTGGGCGGTGTGGGCATCACCGGCTCAAACCAGTCCAACGATGATGTCAAACGCCTGATCGACGCCACGATGGCCCGCTTTGGCCGCATCGATGCGCTGGTCAACAGCGCAGGCCACGGCCCCCGCGCCGCACTGCTCGATATCACCGACGAAGGCTGGCATCAGGGCATCGACATCTATTTTCTCTCCGCCGTCCGCCCGATCCGCCTTGTCACCCCGATCATGCAGGCGCAGGGCACCGGCGGCGCCATCGTCAACATCACCACCTTCGCCACGTTCGAGCCTGACCCCGCCTTTCCCACCTCGGGCGTCGCCCGGGCGGGTCTTGCCGCCTTTACCAAGCTCTTTGCCGACAAATACGCCCCGCAAGGCATCCGGCTGAACAACGTCCTGCCCGGCTTCATCGACAGCTTGCCTGAAAAGGAAGAATTCCGCACCCGAATCCCGATGGGCCGCTATGGCAGCGTGCAGGAAATCGCCGCCACGGTCAGCTTCCTGTGTTCCGAAGGGGCGGGCTATATCACCGGCCAGAACCTGCGGGTCGATGGCGGCATCACCCGGTCGGTCTGACAGCCTTCGGTGCGTGGTCGCCACGCATCGCCCCGGTCTTACCGCCGCCGTTCAGCCCGTGCGGCGAAAAATGCCAGCACCGCCAATGCGATCAGCCACGGCAGCCCCGGCTTGGGCTTGCTGTTCTTCGGTATGACCAGATTCGGCTTCATCCCCGATCCTAACACAGCTTGCCTAACACCGCTTGCGCCGCTTCCCCTTTGCGGCATTTCGCGCTAATCCCCATCCCGACCCGATATTTGCCGAAACCGGAAGGCCAGACCGATGAAATTCACGCTCTCGTGGCTCAAGGATCACCTCGACACCACCGCTTCGGTGGATGACATCGCCTATGCCCTGACCGATCTGGGGCTGGAGGTGGAAGAGATCACCAACCCCGCCGCGCGACTGACCGCCTTCACTCTGGCCAAGGTGGTCGAGGCGACCCAACACCCCGATGCCGACCGGCTGCGGGTGTGCCGCGTGATGACGGAT
>CALRKX020000107.1:0-7071 GCA_943368305.1 Erythrobacter sanguineus | reverse complement strand
ATGTGATATGGGGGTCAGTTTGCGGCTTGTCCATGCCCAGCATGGTCCGCGCGATCAGTGCGAAATCATGGCGCGACAGTTCGCGGTGGCCATAGCGGAACGCCATACCCCAAGAGGTCTGGCCCCGGGTCAGATCAAGCCGGTCTAGCAACGGGTGGATCGGGGCAGGTTGCGCATCTTGCCAGATCACGCCGCGCCGCCACGGCACAAAGCCGCCGCCCATGTCATGCTGCCAAGCCTCACCTTCGGCCAGCCTTCCGATGGCGCTAAAGGCCATGACCGGCTCGCCACCCCGCATCAGCGTGCGGGGGGAATAAATCACCACACCATCGCCAGGACGCATCCGCCGCAGGGGCGCGGTCTTGCCGTGGCAGGCCTGCACGATGCCTTCGGCCCGCCCATGTGCCGCATGATCGGCCGAAGCCGTAATAATCCAGAAGCGTTCCATCTTGCGCACCCTCCGTCCACCTCGGGTATCGCATGCACCTCCTGTCAGATTACGTCAGCATCAGTGCAGGGTATCGGGCAGTTTTATCCCGTTCAGGAACTCGCGCGCCATCGCAGGCCGTTTGCCCTCGCGCTGTGCCTCCAGCACCTCTATCGCCCCGGTGCCGCAGGCAATCACCAAGCCGCCCAGCACCTGCCCCGGTGCCCCGCCCCCCGGCGTAAGGCGGCAGCGCAACAACTTCACCCGCTCTCCGCCCACATCACACCAGGCACCCGGAAACGGCGACAAACCCCGGATCAGGCGGTCCACCTGTGCCGCTGGTCTGGTCCAGTCAATCCGCGCCTCGGCCTTGTCGATCTTGGCGGCATAGGTCACGCCCTGATCGGGCTGCCGCACCGCAGGCAGCGGCAGATGGTCAAGCGCCCGCAGGATCAGGCGCGCGCCCATGGCCGACAGCCGGTCATGCAGATCGGCCGTGGTTTCCTCAGCCCCAATCGCCACCGCCTCGCGCAGCAGCACCGGGCCGGTATCCAGCCCCGCCTCCATCTGCATGATGCAGATACCCGTCTCGACATCGCCCGCCATGATCGCGCGATGGATGGGCGCTGCCCCGCGCCAGCGCGGCAAAAGCGAGGCGTGGATGTTCAGGCACCCCAGACGCGGTGCATCCAGAATCGATTGCGGCAGGATCAGCCCATAGGCCACCACCACCGCCACATCGGCTCCCAGTGCCGAAAACTCCGCCACAGCCTCTTCAGTGCGCAGCGAAACCGGATGGCGCACCGGCAGGCCCAAAGCAAGCGCACGGGCATGAACCGGCGTCGGGCGGTCGGCCTTTCCGCGCCCGGCGGGCCGGGGCGGCTGGCAGTAAACCGCCGCAATCTCATGGGCTTGATGCAGTGCGTCCAGCACCGGCACCGAAAACTCGGGCGAACCCATGAAGACGATCTTCATCCCCGTCTCCGCAACTTGTCGGCCTTGGCAATCAGCATCTTGCGCTTTAGCGGGGTCAGATGATCGAAATACATCTTGCCCGCCAGATGGTCGATCTGATGCTGCGCGCTGGTCGCCCACAGGTTCACGAAATCACGCTCTTCCCACGCAGCTTCCGCATTCAGGAACCGCACTGTCACCGCGCGCGGGCGGCGGATCACGGCCGATACGCCGGGCAGGTTCGGGCTGGCCTCGTCATGCTCTCGGAATTGACCGCTGGCGTGCAGCACCGAGGGGTTGGCCATCAGCACCGCCTGCCCGCGCGCCTCGGAACAATCCACCACCGCCAGCCGCAACGGAATGCCGATCTGAACGGCGGCAAGACCATAGCCCGGCATCGCCTCCATCGTCTCGACCATATCGACCCAGATCGCCCGCACCTCATCGGTGATCTCGGCCACATCGGCGGCGGGCTGGCGCAGCACCTGCGCGGGCCAGGGAATGCAAATCCGCGCCGTCATGCCAGCGCCGCCTCGGCCGCTGCCCGCTCGGCCGGAGGAATCCGGTCCAACGTCAGAATGCCGTCCAGATGGTCATATTCGTGCTGGGCGCAGATCGCGGCAAAGCCGGTCATGTGGTCTTCGCGTTCCACCCCGTCCAGTCCGGTATAGCGCAGCCGGATCTCCTGCGGCCGCGTCACCTCTGCCGTCACACCGGGGATCGACAGGCAACCCTCGGGGCCCTTGACCCGCACAGGCGACCGCCAGGTGATAACCGGATTGATGCAGGCCACGGGCGCGGGCGCGCCCTCTTTCCACGTCACATCCATCACGAACAGCCGCAGCAACTGCCCCACCTGTGGCGCGGCCAACCCGCGGCCCGGCGCGGCATACATGGTTTCCAGCATATCCGCGACCAGCGCCGAGACATCGACCGCCACCAGAACGCAGCGCTCCTCCAGCCGCGCATCCGGCCAGCGCAAGATCGGCAAAATGGCCATCAGCCGGCCCGCGCCCGCTCGCGCTTAAGCTTTTCCATCTTGCGGGTGATCATCTGGCGCTTCAGCGGGCCAAGATAATCTATGAACAGCTTGCCATCCAGATGATCGATCTCGTGCTGCACGCAGGTGGCCCAAAGCCCCTCGAACGCGCGGTCCTGCGTCTGGCCGTCCATATCCATCCATTCGACCCGCACCGAAGCCGGGCGCTTTACCTCGGCATATTGGTCGGGGATCGACAGGCACCCTTCTTCATAGCTGGACAGATCTTCCGATGCCCATATCACCCGCGGGTTCAGCAGAACCATCGGCTCTGGCGGGCCGTCCTTGGCGCAATCCATCACCAGCACCCGCAGCATCACCCCAACCTGAGGAGCCGCCAAGCCGATGCCCGGCGCATCATACATCGTTTCGAACATATCTGCGGCAAGTGCCGCGATTTCGGGCGTGATCTCGCCCACCGCCTCGCAAGGCTTCTTGAGACGCGGATCGGGATGAATGAGGATAGGGCGCTTCATGTCCGGGATTTACGGCGCAGGACAAATCGGTGCAAGAGGGATGGGCAAAGGCAGGCGCAAATCCAAGACTTAGCTGCGAAAGTAAAATATGCTGATATTTTGCAATTTTTCGGTACATTTTTCCATTTTTAATGAATAACTAGGGATGATTTTCCTATATCAATCCATTATCAGGAATTTAAGACACCCGAACCGCAGGCAGGACAAATGGACTTCGATACTCCGATCAACCGCTTTGGCACCCATTCCGTGAAATGGGATTCGATGGAAGGCCTTTACGGCATCCCGGCATCGGACGGCCTTGCGATGTGGGTCGCCGACATGGATTTCCGCCCCCCCGCCTGCGTGCAGCAGATGCTGGAAAAGGTACTTGCCCATGGCATCTATGGTTATTACGGCGAAGATGGCGCCTATCTGGATGCCATTCGCTGGTGGATGGCCAACCGCCACGGCTGGGCGGTGGACCGCGATCAGATCTTCACAACCCACGGCCTGGTGAACGGCACCTCACTGTGCCTGCAAGCCTTCAGCCAGCCGGGTGACCGGATCGTGCTGACCACGCCGGTCTATCACGCCTTTGCCCGCGTCATCAAAGCCTCGGGGCGCGAGGTGGCAGAGATGCCGCTGGCCACCGTTGACGGCCAGTACCAGATGGATTTCGCGGCCTGGGACAGCCAGATGACCGGGCGCGAGACCATGTTCATCCTGTGTTCGCCCCACAACCCAGGTGGCCGGGTCTGGACGCAGGCAGAACTGCGCGGCGTCGCCGACTTCTGCAAGCGCCACAACCTGATCCTCGTCTCGGACGAGATTCACCACGATCTGGTGATGCCCGGCCACAAGCATGTGCCGATGGCAATCGCGGCACCTGACATGGCCGACCGACTGGTGATGATGACGGCCACCACCAAGACCTTCAACATCGCAGGCTCGCACACCGGCAATGTCATTATCGCAGATCCCGCGCTGCGGGCACGATTTGCCAATGTTATGATGGCAATGGGAATTTCAGGGAACTCTTTTGGCATGTTCATGGCGACCGCGGCCTATTCGCCCGAAGGTGCCGCATGGGTCGATGCGCTTTGTGGCTATCTTGATGGCAATCGCAAGCTGTTTGATGCCGGCCTGAACGCGATCCCCGGCCTGCGGTCGATGCCGTTGCAGGCGACCTATCTGGCTTGGGTAGACTTCGCGGGCACCGGAATGGCTGCAACCGAATTCACCGACCGTGTGCAGAAAGGGGCCCATATTGCGCCGAACTATGGCACAGCCTTTGGTCTTGGCGGTGAAAGTTACCTGCGCTTCAACCTTGCCACGCCCCGCGCCAATATCGAACGCGCGGTGGAGCGGATGCAGAAGGCCTTTGCTGACCTGCAATAAGGGGGCTGGCAATGAGGGGACTGGCGCGGTTCTTTTCGGCCCTGATCCTGCTGTCGCTGATGGCTTTGGGGCTGGCCGCGCTCTACCTGCGCCCATCCGCGCCCCTGCCGGTCCGGCCTCCCCTGACAGGGGTGGTCGAGCGGATCGTGGTAGAAAAATCCGCACGGCGACTGATGCTTTATCAGGACGGAACCGTCGTTCGGGAATACCGCGTCGCCCTTGGCTTTCAGCCGCAGGGCACCAAGCTGCGGCAAGGCGATGGCCGCACGCCAGAGGGGGTTTATCGCATCAACCGGCGCAACGCCGCCTCGGCCTATCACCTCAGCCTGGGGATCGACTATCCCCGCGCGGCCGATACCTCCCGCGCCCGTGCGGGCGGATATGATCCGGGCGGCGACATCATGATCCACGGCCAGCCCAACGCTCTGCCGGATGAGGCAAAACTCGCGGGCGACTGGACGGCGGGCTGCATCGCGCTGACCAATGCAGAAATGCGGGAAATCTGGGCCGTTACCCCCACCGGAACACCGGTTGAGGTCAGGCCTTAGGCAAATAGGCGACCGGCAGGCTTTCGTCGCGCCAATAGTCCAGTGGAGCCTTGTCGCTGACCGCCGTAGCGCGCTTGAAGGTGCAGATCAGTTCGTTGCCGTCCAGTTCTGACGCGATGATAAGGCATTGCAGCACATGGCGCGATCCGTCGTAAATATCGACCAGCCCGCGCAGATGCGACAGCCCTTCAACCTGCAAGGCCATGCCGTCCACCCAAAGGCGCAGCACCGGATATTCAGCCTGATCGACATGCACCCGCAGCCGCGACTTGCGCCGCTGGCGGGTCTGCTGCGCCGCGCGCAACTGGTCGCTCAACTCTTTGCTCAGGAATTCCAGCATGGCCACCTCCGCCGCATCAGATTAGCCCCGATTCCGGTTTTGGCAGCCTAACACGCCGATGTTGCGGATTTGTTATGGCTGTGTTGCGGCAATGCTGCACAAATTCCCGCCCCGCGCGTGTTGCCTTTCGCCGCACAATCCGCTCTTGCTGCGCCACCCGTGATGCAGGCCCCGATGACCGCAGTTCTGTTGCTTCCCGCGATGATTCTCGATGCCCTGCTGGGTGAACCTGCGCCGTTGTGGGCGCGGCTGCCGCATCCTGCCGTAGTGATGGGCCGTCTGATCGGTTGGCTGGACCTGCGGCTGAACAAAGGGGGCAACCTGCGCCTCAAGGGCGTTGCGGTCACGGCTGCCCTTGCGGTCGGCGCCTGGTGCCTGGGCACGGCGATTGCAGCCCTGCCCTTGGGTTGGCTGTGGCAAGTGCTGCTGGCGGCCATTCTGCTGGCACAGAAAAGCCTGGTCGATCATGTGCAGGCCGTGGCCGATGGCCTGCGCCGGTCGCTGGCCGACGGACAGCGCGCGGTTGCCATGATCGTGGGGCGCGACACAGCGGTGCTGGACCAGTCAGGCGTCGCCCGATCGGCCATTGAAAGTGCGGCCGAGAATTTCTCGGACGGGGTGATCGCACCCGCCTTCTGGTTTCTGGTGGCGGGCCTGCCGGGCATCCTTGTCTACAAACTCGCCAATACCGCCGATTCCATGATCGGCCACCGCACGCCCCGGCATGAACAGTTCGGCTGGGCCGCCGCGCGGTTTGATGACCTGCTGAACCTTGTGCCCGCGCGCCTTTCTGCCCTGCTGATCGCGCTGACGCATGGCTGGACCGATCCGCACCCTATCCTGCGCGATGCGCCCCTGCACCGTTCGCCCAATGCGGGCTGGCCCGAGGCTGCGATGGCCGTGGTGCTCGATGTCGCGATCTCTGGTCCGCGCAGCTATCATGGCCAGATGGCCGCATATCCCTGGATCTGGCCCGAGGGGAAACGCGACCTTGGCCCAGAGGATATTGACCGCACCGTCACCGCCCTGTGGCGTGGCTGGGCAGGGATGGTTGCACTGGTTTCTCTTGTGGCGCTGTTCTGAAAGGACCACCAATGCCGCAGAATTTCGTGACCGCAGAAGAGCTTTCCGCCGCCTTGCCTCATGTTCTCGCCGCGCCCAAAACCGATGCGCCCATTCATTCGCTGTGCTTTCGCCCCGGTTTCAACCAGCGCCAGTTTCCTGATCGCCTGACCCTGACCGTCACTGGCGGCATTCCGGGCGAGCGTTGGCTGACGCAGCCCTGGCTGAAACTGCCCGACGGGCAGCCCGATCCCGCCATCCAGGTTTCCATTCTGCCGACCCGGGTGATGGATCTGGTCTGGCGCGACCGCGAAGGCACCCCGCACCCCGGTGACACCATCACCGCCGATCTGGATTGCGGGCTGGAAAACCTGCCCGAAGGCACGCTGATCGCGGCAGGCACGGCGGTGCTGCGGGTTTCCTCGGTCTTCAACGATGCCTGCGTGAAGTGGAAGGTCCGCTATGGCCAGCCCGCCAAGGACTGGATCGTGGCCTCCGGCCACCCAGCCCTGCGCCTGCGCGGCGCGTTGTGTTCCATCGTCAAGGACGGCGAGGTGTGCCTGACCGACCGCTTGCAGGTGTTGCGCTGATCACCAGCCTTCGCCCCGGTCCCGTTGCCCCTTGCGCCAACGGGTCGAGGCCAGCACGAACGCCTCTGCCAGTGCCGCCCAACGGGCCAGCGCGGTGCCATCGGCCGTGATCACCAGTCGCAGCCGCGTTTCGCCCTGCCACAGATCCAGCGGGGCCTCGGGGTGGTTGAGCGCCCATTCCGCCATCTGCCAATCTGCCGCGCGGACGGACCTGCACAAGACAAGCTCACACCCCTGAGCCAGCGGACGGGCAGT
>CALRKX020000106.1:0-7154 GCA_943368305.1 Erythrobacter sanguineus | reverse complement strand
AAGGCCATTACCGGGGTCATCCGCCCCATGAACAGTGCGACCGCCATGAAGGGAATGCCCAACCCCAGCGCATAGGCGGCCAACAGCACCGCCCCGCGCCCGACCGAGCCCTCTTGCGCGGCCAGCGTCAGGATCGAGGCCAGTTGCGGACCGATGCAGGGGGTCCAGCCAAAGGCAAAGGCCAGCCCCAGCGCATAGGCCCCCAATGCGCTGCCACCCTGCGCCGGTGCGTCCAGCCGCATCTCGCGGTCGAACAGCGGAATGCGGAAGATGCGCAGGAAATGCGCGCCGAAGATCATCACCACCACCCCGGCTACGGTGGACAGCGTATCGGTATACCCCAGCAGCAGCGCGCCAAAGGCCGAGGCGGCCGCCCCCAAAAGCAGGAACACCGTCGAAAGCCCCAAGACAAAGAACAGCGCCGCCAGCACCGGGGCGCGGCCCTGTTTCATCTCGCCCACCGAAATGCCCGACATATAGGCCAGATAGGGCGGCACGATCGGCAGCACACAGGGCGACAGGAAAGACAAGATGCCCGCGACCAGCGCGACCAGCAGGGCTGGCAAAAGGCTTGCGTCAAGAATGTCGATGCCGAACATTGGGCCCCTCCTGTCTTATGCTGATAGCGTGCCCTGCGGCTGGCGTCATCCGGGCAAAGGGTCACAGATGCGTCAGGACTGGCGCGAAGCCTGACGGGGCGGTATCAGGCGGCATGGATTGGGATGAGGAAATCGATTGCGAGGGGCTTTTGTGCCCCCTGCCCGTCTTGCGCGCGCGCAAGCGTCTGATGGCAATGCCGCCCGGTCAGGTGCTGCGGGTACGGGCAACCGACGCGATGGCCGCAATCGACCTGCCGCATTTCTGCGCCGAGGCGGGGCATATCTTTCTGGGCGCGGGCAATGACGGGCCTGTCGGCCTTTATCTGATCCGGCGCGGCCAGAATAGCTAAGGGCGGCAGGTTTCCCCGCCGCCCCCGTTTGTGTGCATCGGTTGGCCGGGCCTTAGCGGCCCAGCGACCACCAGCCCTTGCGCTTCGGTGCCGCCGGTTCATCCGAAGCCGGAACATCCTGCGGATCGGGCTGCAAGGATGCCGCCGCTGCCGGTGCGGGTGCCAGACCGGGGTCCGGCTGCAACACTGGTGCCGGCGCTTCGGCCACAACCGGGGCTGCTTCGGACACGACCGGCTCTTCCTTGGCAGCTTTGGCGGTTTTGGCCGGTGCCTTCACAGCGGCTTTGGCCGGCGCCTTGCGGGTGCGCGTCACGGTCTTTTTCGCCGGAGTGGTATCTGCGGCAATGGCCTCGGCCGCCACATCGGCAACCATGTCGGTGACCGGAGCGGCAGCTTCCTCAACCACCGGCTCGGCCTTGGCTTTGGCGCTGCGGCTGCGGGTCGCCTTGGGTTTTTCGGCAACGGCCTCGGCGTCAGCCGCCTTGACCACCGCCGATTTCGCGCGGGACGAGGCTTTCTTCGCCACCGGAGCCGCTTCGGCCACCGCTTCGGGCGCGGCTGCGGTCACAGTTGCCACGGCCTCGACCGCAGTCTCGGCTACGCCGTCTTCCCCATCGGCCTCTTCGCCGTCGTCCTCACCATCGGCCTCGTCATCGGTGCCCGCACCATTGGCCTCCGCCTGACCACCCGAACCGGGCTTGCGGCGACGCCGACGGCGGCGCTTTTTCTTCGATGGACCTTCACCTTTGTCCTCGACCGTTGCGACCGCAACGGCGACGGGCGCTTCGGCCTCTTCCTCATCCTCGATGATCTCGGCTTCGACGATATCCTCGTCTTCCTCCTCGACCGGCGCGCCCATCAGGCTGGCATTGCCAGAGATGACGGTGGCCTGTTCGGGCACCACACGGGTGGCCGTCTTGAACTTTTCAATCGAGTAATCGGGGCTGACCAACGCCGGATCGGCCTCGATCCGCACCGACATGCCATAGCGCGCTTCGATCAGGGCGATATGTTCACGTTTCTGGTTGATCAGGAAGTTCACGATGCCAATCGGCGCCTTAAGCAGCACCTCTTTGCTGCGCTTGCGCGTGCCCTCTTCTTCCAGCGCGCGCAGAACCTGCAAGCCAAGGCTGTCATCCGACCGGATCAGGCCGGTGCCGTGGCAATGCGAACAGGGCTGCGTGGTCGATTCCAGCATGCCGGGGCGCAGGCGCTGGCGGCTCATCTCCATCAGGCCAAAACCCGAGATGCGGCCGACCTGAATCCGCGCGCGGTCGGTCTTCAGTTTGTCTTTCAGCTTCTTCTCGACGGCGGCGTTGTGGCGACGCTCTTCCATGTCGATGAAGTCGATGACGATCAGCCCGGCAAGGTCGCGCAGGCGCAACTGGCGGGCAATCTCTTCCGACGCCTCAAGGTTGGTCTTGAGCGCGGTTTCCTCGATCGAGCCTTCCTTGGTGGCACGGCCAGAGTTCACGTCGATCGCCACCAGCGCCTCGGTCACACCGATCACGATGTAGCCGCCGGATTTCAGCTGCACGACCGGGTTGAACATGCCGCCCAGATAACCTTCAACCTGATAGCGCGCGAACAGCGGCGTCGGGTCTTCATAGCGTTTCACGTCGCGCGCCTGTGCGGGCATGATCATACGCATGAAGTCCTTGGCGGTGCGATAGCCCGCCTCGCCCTCGACCAGAATTTCCTCGATCTCGCGGCTGTGCAGGTCGCGGATCGTGCGCTTGATCAGGTTGCCCTCTTCATAGATCTGGGCAGGCGCAATGGATTTCAGCGTCAGCTGGCGAATTTCTTCCCACAGGCGCATCAGATATTCGTAATCGCGCTTGATTTCCGGCTTGGTCCGCTTGGCACCGGCCGTCCGCACGATCAGGCCAGCACCTTCCGGCACGTCCATCTCGCCTGCGATTTCCTTCAGCTTTTTACGGTCGGCCGCATTGGTGATCTTGCGCGAAATGCCACCGCCGCGCGCGGTGTTGGGCATCAGAACGCAGTAACGACCGGCCAGCGACAGATAGGTCGTCAGCGCGGCACCCTTGTTGCCCCGCTCTTCCTTGACCACCTGCACCAGCATGATCTGGCGAACCTTGACGACCTCTTGAATCTTGTAGCGGCGGGCACGGGGCTTGCGCGGGGTGCTGATTTCCTCGGCCACGTCCTCTTCGGCGATGGATTCGATCTCATCATCGGTATCGGAGGCGTGGTCGATGGCGCGGTAGGCCTGTTCGTGGCCGTTGCCGTCCTCTTGCGCCGTATCATGGCCGCGGTCGCGCACCGGGGAAGACGACATCTCGCCCACCGCGGTTTCGGGCGTTTCCGACATCAGGGCATCGGCCCCGGTTTCCTCGCCCAGATCGACCACATCCATGCCGCCGATTTCGGCGGTCCTGACCTCATCGCCCGCCTCGACCGTTTCGGCACGAGGCTGCGGGCGCGGACGAGACCGGGCACGACGGTTCTCTTCTTCTTCCTGAGCGCGGGCATAGGCGCGCTCTTCCTCGATCAGCGCCTTACGGTCGGCCACCGGGATCTGGTAATAATCGGGGTGAATTTCGGCAAACGCGAGGAAGCCATGGCGGTTTCCGCCATAGTCCACGAACGCCGCCTGCAACGAGGGTTCAACCCGCGTCACCTTGGCCAGATAGATGTTTCCGGCAAGCTGGCGCTTGTTTACGGTTTCAAAGTCGAACTCTTCAACCTTGTTTCCGTCAACCACGACCACCCGAGTTTCCTCGGCGTGGGTGGCATCGATAAGCATTTTCTTCGACATGTTCTTTCACTGCGCCCGGATGACCTTTCCGGGCCGGAACCAGGTCCGGCAAACGGTCTTGACCTATCGGGGCGGCTTGTCTGGGCAAGGCTGCGCGGTGCGGACAGGCGGGCCGTGCCCCGTGGGCACCCCTCGCCTGATCCATACTCACTCGCTCGCAGCATCGCGGTCTCACATAAGGGCGGCTTGCGCCACCCGCCTGAAAAAGCCCGTTTCGTCAGTGACTTGCGAGCAATACGACAGTCCGTTACCGGACCGATCCGGCCCTTTCCGGGCGGCGCGGGCTACGCGCCAGAACGGCAAGGGAGAATTCCGTGGCGTGCAAATGCACGCTTGAGATGACCCTATGGGGAAATTCCCGTCGATTACAATGAGATTTTTTCAATGCCACTGTTGCGGCGAGGGGCAGGATAGGTGCGTGCCAAGCACGCACCCCGCCCATGACCGCTACCTGACGCCGCAGGGTGCGTGCTCCCATGCCCACTTCCCGTCACACATAGTCCTGCCGCTGCAAGCCATACTTGGCCATCTTTTCGTTCAGCGTCCGGCGCGGCAGGCACAACTCATCCATCACGCTGGTAATGCTGCCCTTGTGGCGGCGCATGGTATTGTCGATCAGCATCCGCTCGAACGCCTCGACGTATTCCTTCAAGGGCTTGCCTTCGGTGGTCAGCGCCGTGGGGTCCGCGCTTTCATTATCGGCCATCAGCAGCGACGCAATCGACCCGGTGCCGCGACGGTTCTGCAACACCGCGCGTTCGGCAATGTTCACCAACTGGCGCACATTGCCCGGCCAGGGGGCCTGCAGCAGTTGCGCCGCCTCTTGCGCGGTCACCTGCGGGGCATCGCAGCCGTATTCTTCGGAAAACGCCTCGGCGGCGCGGGTGAACAGGGTCAGAATATCCTCGCCCCGCGACCGCAGCGGCGGGCAGATGATGGTCATCGCCCCAAGGCGGTAGAACAGGTCGGACCGCAGCGCATCTTGCAGCGTCTTGTCCGGCGCATGTTCGTTGCAGATCGCGATGATCCGGGTTTCCGGCGGCAGGCCCTGTTCGTTGATAAAGGTCAGCAGCCGCGATTGCAGCGGGTGGCTCAGGCTTTCGATGTCTTCCAGACACAGGGTGCCGCCGCGCGCCTCTTCGACCAGCGGCAGGTTGCCATCGTCCGAAGGGCCGAACAGCTTGGCCGCCAGTTGCTCTTCGCCCCAGGCGGCGCAGGAAATGGTGACGAATTTCTTCGATCCGCGCGGGCCGACCGCATGCAGCGCATGGGCCACCAATGTCTTGCCGGTGCCGGTTTCACCGTCAATCAGAACGTGAGAATCCGCCTGCCCCAGATCCAGAATATCTTCGCGCAGGCGCTCCATCGTCGGGCTGGCACCGATCAGCTTTTTCATCAGGACCGAACCGTCGGCCAGTTCCTTGCGCAAGGCGCGGTTGTCCAGCGTCATCCGCCGGGCCTGGGTCGCGCGCTTGGCCAGTTCGGTCATCCGGTCGGGGTTGAAGGGCTTTTCCAGAAAATCCCACGCGCCGACCCGCATCGCCTCGACCGCCATAGGCACGTCACCATGGCCGGTGATCATGATGACGGGCAGGCCCGAATCCATGCCCATCAGGCGTTTGAGAAACGCCATCCCGTCCATGCCCGGCATCCGGATGTCGCTGACCACCACGCCCGGCCATTCCGGCCCGATCACCTTCAGCGCATCTTCGGCGCTGGCATAGGTTTCGGTGTCAAACCCCGACAGGGCCAGCCACTGGCTGATCGAGGCGCGCATATCCGCCTCGTCATCGACGATCGCCACTTTCATCGCTCGTGCCATTCACGAACCCCCTATTCTGCTGCTTCTGCTTCGCGGCCGAGGATCGGCAGCTGCATTTCGAACACCGCACCCGGACCATCGGCGTTGCGCGCCGTCAGGCGCCCGCCAAGGTCGGTCATGATGCCCGACGAAATCGCCAAACCCAGCCCCACGCCCTCTCCGGGTTTCTTTGTCGTGTAGAAGGGTTCGAAGATGTTTTCCATTTCCGAGATGCCATGGCCATTGTCGCGCACCGCCAGCACCGCCGACTCGCCCATGGTCAGGATCAGGTCAATCTGCGGCGCGGACACGTCCTTGGTCGCGTCCAGCGCATTGCGCAGAAGGTTGATGATCACCTGCTCCAGCCGGATACGGTCTGCCAGCACCATCACCGGCTGGCGCGGAAGGGTGCGGGTGATCCGCACGACGCGGGCCTTCAACTGCGGTTCCATCATCGACAGGGCCGAAGACAGGCAGTTGCGCAGATCAACCGGCTCGAACGCCTCGCCGCCCTTGCGGGCATAGGATTTGAGTTGCCGGGTGATCGCACCCATCCGCTCGATCAGATCGTCAATCCGCTGGAAAGAGGACAGCGCCTCCTCTGGCCGCTTGCGTTGCAGCAACAGCCGCGCGCCCGCCAGATAGGTTTTCATCGCGGCCAGCGGCTGGTTCAGCTCATGGCTGACCGCCGCCGACATTTCCCCCAAGGCGGCCAGCTTGGACGATTGTGCAAGCGTCAGTTCGGCCACCTCAAGGTTCTTCTGAACCTTCTCGCGCTCGGCCACCTCGCGCGACAGGCGCGCATTCAGCAGCCGCAACTCTGCCGATTCGCGGCGGAATGACTGGCTTTGCGACCACGCCTTGCGCGACATGAGATAAAAGGTCAGCGCCGCCAGAATGGCAAAGCCCATGATCTCCAGCGCGATGACGCCGTTCACCCGTTCGCGCACCGAATCGAAGGTGGTGAAGATGATCATCTTCCAGCCGCGGAACGGCACCCGCCCCTCGGCCCGCAACACCGCCTCGCCCGAGACATAGGCATCGGGCGGGTTCTGCGCCCAGTCGGCCGCCCCCTTCAGCGCAAGGCCAAAGGCCGAAGGCGTGTCCACCGCCGTCATCGCATCATCCAGCGGCTTGCCCCGCCAAGAGGTGTGGGTGGACAAGATCACGGTGCCGGTGCTGTCCGTCACCACCACCTCATCCTGCAAACCCGCCCAGGAGCGTTCGTATTTCATCAGATCGACGCCCACGACGATCACGCCCAGCGTATCGCCCTCGACATTGATCGCGCGGGAATAGGTGAAGTCAAAGCCGCCCCCGTCGCGGGGCGCGGCGGCAAACACCGTGTCCTTGCTGCGCAGCGCCTCGAAGAAATAGCTGCGGTCACGGTGCAGGCTGCCCAGAAGGTTGCGGTCGGTTGCCCCGGCAACGCGGCCATCCTTATCCAGCAGCATGATCGCCGCCACGCCAATCTCTTCCTGCACCTGCATCAGACGCAACGTGGTGTCGGGGAACGTGCCCTTCATCAGCGCGTTGCGGATCGCAGGATCAGCCGCCAGCAGCAAGGGCACGACCGAGGTGCGCTGCAACTCGCTGACCACGTTGCCGGAATACAGCGCAAC
>CALRKX020000105.1:0-7164 GCA_943368305.1 Erythrobacter sanguineus | reverse complement strand
TTCACCAAAGCGGATTTGCGGGTTCATCAACCCGGATGAGGCCAGAACTGCCCCATCGGTCAGGCTGCAAAGATGCGCAGCGATGGTGGTTGAACCAAGGTCGATCGCCAGCCCGTAAAGCCCGCCATCGTGAAAACCGGGGTAAACCTCTAAAATGCGGGGGCGGGTGTCGTGGTTGCCCTTGGTCAGAACCACCGTCACCTTCCATTCGCCCTTGCGCAGCACTGGTTGCAACCGGCGCAGCAGGCCCAGATCGGCAATGGCGTCCTCGATGCCCCATTGCGCCGCCAGCGCCTCTTTCAACCGCTCAAAATCGCCCGAGGGGTTGTGCATGTCGGGTTCCATAACCTCGACGAACAGCGCCCGGGTCGCCGGGTCCATCACGATGTCTCGCTGGGTCGCCGATTTGCGGATGACCTGCTTGTGCACCTGGCTTTCGGGCGGCACGTCGATGACCACATCGCCCATCACCTGCGCCTGACAGCCCAGACGGCGGCCCGGGGCCATGCCGCGCTTGGACTTGTAACGCTCTTCCACCGAATTCCACGGGGTCAGAGCATCATCATCGACATGCACGCCATGCTTGGGAAATTCGCCGTAACCGGGGCTGATCTGGCATTTCGAGCAGATGCCCCGCCCACCGCAGACGGAATCAAGATCGACGCCCAACTGCCGGGCGGCGGTCAGAACCGGGGTGCCAAGGGCAAAGCGGCCGCGCTTGCCAGAGGGGGTAAAGATGACGAGGGCGTCTTCAGTCATGGGTCTCTCCGGCTTCATTCAGGAAGCGGTATTCGATATCGTCAAAAGAGGCGGTTGCGAAGGTGTAGAACCATTTCAGCGGGCCGTTCACCTCTGGCACGCCATGCACCGCGCCGCCAGGAATGAACAGGGCCACGCCGGGGGCAAGGCGGTGCGGCGCGCCATCGATCATCACGGCGCCTTCGCCTTCCAGCCCGAAATAAACCTCGGCCTGCGGATGGGAATGCAGGGCAAAGGTTTCGCCCGTTGTCATCAGGGCAATGCCGCAGACCATGCTGTCAGTGGGGGTTGCGGGGGCAGAGATCAGGGTTCGAAAACGGATCGTGCCGCGCGCCGGATTGTCCCAGCGCTCGTCGGGAAGGTGGGCTGCATCCACAGAGGTCGGTCGTGTCACGGTCGTCCTTTCCTGTTCGCCCCCTCTTTCTAGGCGACCGAACCTCAAGGGCAAGGACTGAATGCGTCGTCTTTCCGCCAGCTTGCGGCGCAATCTTCCAGAATGAAAATTGCAAATTCCCGTTCAGGAATTTATCAGCCAGCGCGGAACTGTTTTGCCAGTTTCAAGCCCTGTCCCTGATAGTTGGACTGAAGCCCCGCACCATAAAGCGTCTCTGGCCGTTCCGACATCCGTTCATAGACCAGACGCCCCACCACCTGCCCGTGCTCCAGCACAAAGGGGGCCTCGTGGCAGCGCACCTCCAGCACGCCGCGGCTGCCGACACCGCCGGCACTGGCATGGCCAAAGCCGGGGTCAAAAAAGCCTGCGTAATGGACCCGGAATTCACCCACCATCGCCAGATAGGGGGCCATTTCGGCGGCATAATCGGGCGGAATCGTCACCGCCTCGCGGCTGACAAGGATATAGAACGCACCGGGATCAAGAATGATGCGGCCTTCTGTCGTGCGCAGTTCTTCCCAGAAATCGCGGGCGGGATAGTGGCCGATGCGGTCCAGATCGACCACGCCGGTATGGGGTTTGGCCCGATAGCCGACCAGATCATCCTTGCCGGGGGACAGATCGACCGAAAAGCCCAGACCTTCGGAGATCACCGCTTCACCCGAAACCAGCGGGTCGGCGGCGTGCAGGGTTTTCAGGGCGTCATCCGATAGCACCGCCTGACCGCAGCGAAAGCGGATCTGGTTCAGCCTCTGCCCGGCGCGCACCAGCACCGAAAAGCTGCGCGGACAAACCTCGGCATAAAGCGGACCAGTGTAACCTTCGGGAATGCGGTCAAATTCCGCCCCGCCATCGGTGATCGCGCGGGTCAGCAGATCCAGCCGCCCGGTCGAGCTTTTGGCATTTGCGACCGCCGTGATGCCGGGGGGTAGGGCCAGCCGCTCCATCAGGGGAATCACATAGACGCAGCCTTTTTCCAGCACAGCACCATCCGTCAGGTCCACCCGGTGCATCTCAAACTCGGCAATCCGGTCGGCCACTTTAGCGCCATGCCCGGCAAGAAAAGAGGCGCGGACACGGTAAGCCACGGTGCCAAGGCGCAGATCAAGGCTGGCGGGCTGCACCTGCGCCGGGATGATCACCGGATCGGCGGCGATGGCACCCCGTTCGATCAGGGCGCGCAGGGTCTGGGCAGGCAAAACGCCGGGCTGGATCATCTGCAAGCCTTTCGCGGCTGGGGCTATTTCCTGAAATGAGAACGCCCGCCTGCCAATTGGCAAGCGGGCGTTTTCACATGGTCGGGCCGGTGAGATTCGAACTCACGACCTCCCGCCCCCCAGACGGACGCGCTAAACCAGGCTGCGCTACGGCCCGACGATGTGGGGGTTACATAACGAGTTTCGTGGCAGGGGCAAGCGGGAAAGTGCATGATTTTTCCGCTTAGTAGCGCGGGCCGATCATGCGGTCCTCCAGCACGATCAGCCTGTCACGCAAGGCGCGCAACGTTTCACGGTGGGCTGCCAGCAAAGCGCGGGGGGCTGCGGAAATCCGCGCGGCAAGGCTTGCATCGCTGGCCGGCAACGGCATCGGGGCGGGGGATCGCGGTGCAAGGGTTTCCGGTTTCGAATCAGGGGCTTCATCGTCCGCCGCAGCACTGGTCAGCAAGATGATACGCTCTTGCAGATCATCCTCATCGGCGTCGATCATCATCGGGGCTTCTGGCACCTGTTCGGTATCCGGGGGCTCTGCCGACATCATGGCCAGCGCCTCGGTCACCTGTTCAAACAGGGGTTCCGGCGGTGCCGGGTCTGCCACGGCTTCGGCCGGAACCAGATCATCGAACAGACCGCGGAACAGGTTTGGCTGTTCAGGTTTGCGCGGGCGAACCGGTTCTTTCCTGAGCGCCGTTTCCAGCGCCACGATCTGCGCCGTCTCGGTCTCGACCGGCGAAGGGGGGACGGTTTCCTTGGGGAAGTTCGCGGTCAGCGCCGCTTCCAGCGCGGCCTCGGCATCTTCCTCGACCGCATGGCCATCGCCGCCGATTTCGGCAACATGGCGCACGCCCTGTTCGCGCAGCATTTTCTGCACACCGCGAATCGTCATGCCTTCTTCATGCAAAAGCCGCTTGATGCCCGACAAAAGCGCCACATCCGCAGGGCGGTAATACCGCCGCCCGCCCGCGCGCTTGACCGGCCTGATCTGGGGAAAGCGGCTTTCCCAGAACCGCAGCACATGGGCCGGGGTTTCCAAAAGGTCCGCCACCTCGCTGATGGTGCGGAAGGCTTCTGGCGACTTGTCCATGCCCGTGCAGTCCCGTTACTTTTTCTTGCCCGCAGCAACGCGGTCTTTCATCAGATGCGAAGGCCGGAAGGTCAGCACGCGGCGCGGGCTGATCGGAACCTCGTCCCCGGTTTTCGGGTTGCGGCCGACGCGGGCCGTCTTGTCACGCACCGAAAAGGTGCCGAAGGACGAGATTTTCACGGTCTCGCCGCTGGCCAGCGCGTCGGACATATGTCCAAGAACCGCTTCGACCAGTTGAGCCGATTCATTGCGGCTCAGTCCAACTTCGTGGAACACGGCTTCGGAAAGGTCCATCCGTGTCAGAGTCTTTTCGCTCATCATATCCCCCCCGGGTTATACGGGCAGGATGGGGGCTAGCGAATTGCGAGTCAATATCAATCACTTGGGACAGGGCGTTCAAGCGCCTTACCAGCGCAGAACGACCGATCCCCAAGCCAATCCGCCGCCGATCGCCTCGGTGACCACCAGATCACCGGGCTTGATCTGCCCACGCGCCTTGCCAACCGACAGCGCCAGGGGAATCGAAGCGGCAGAGGTGTTGCCGTGGTCCTGCACCGTCACCACCACGCGGTCCATCGGCACCTGCATGCGTTTGGCGGTCGCTTCGATGATGCGGATATTGGCCTGATGCGGTACGATCCAGTCAACGTCCTCGCCCGAGAGGCCAATCTTGTCCAGCGCGGCATGGGCGGTTTCGGCCAGCTTTTCCACCGCATGACGGAAGACTTCCTTACCTTCCATCCGCAGATGGCCGGTCACGCCGGTGGACACACCACCATCGACATACAGAATGCTCTTGTGTCGCCCGTCGCTGTGCAGGTCTGTTGACAGGATGCCACGGTCATCGGTGGTGCCCGCGCCCGTAGCCGCCTCCAGCACCAAAGCGCCCGCACCGTCGCCGAACAGCACGCAGGTGCCGCGGTCGGTCCAGTCCATCAGCCGGCTGAAGGTTTCGGCGCCGATCACCAGCACCCGTTTTGCCGCACCAGAGATGATCAGCGCATTGGCGTTGGTCAGCGCAAAGACGAACCCGGCGCACACCGCCTGCACGTCAAAGGCAAAGCCATGGGTCATGCCAAGTTGCGCCTGAATCATGGTTGCGGCGGACGGAAAGGTCAGATCGGCGGTCGAGGTTGCAACGATGATCGCGTCGATGTCGTCCGCCGTCAGGCCCGCATCGGCAAGGGCGGCCTGTGCTGCACGGGTGCCCAGATCGGACGTTGTCTGTCCCTCGGCCACAAAATGGCGGCGTTCGATGCCAGAGCGGCTGCGAATCCATTCATCCGACGTTTCGACAAGCGCCTCGAATTCGCTGTTGGGCACCACACGCTCGGGCAGGTAATGCCCGACGCCCTTAACCACGGCGCGTATCGTCATTCTTCGGACCCAGCCTCCCCGGCACTCGCAGGGGCATCCTGCCCCGCGCGTTCGGCGGATGCAACCCGCGCCGCAAGCGATTGAACAAAGCCCGATTTTGCCAGCCGGTGCGCCAGTTCCACCGCCGCCGCAACACCGGTGGCATCGGACGAGCCGTGCGATTTCACCACAGTGCCGTTCAGCCCCAGAAACACGCCGCCATTGGCCAGCCGCGGGTCGATCCGCCGCGCCAGACGTTTCAGCGAGTTCATGGCGATCAGCGCGGCAAAGCGCGACATCCAGCCAGCGTTGAACGCCTCTTTCATGAAATCGGAAATCAGCTTGGCGGTGCCTTCGCCGGTTTTCAGCGCGATATTGCCGGTGAAGCCATCGGTCACGATCACATCCACCCGGTCGGACGGAATATCGCCGCCTTCGACAAAGCCGACGAAATCATAGCCCGAAACCTCGGCCGCAGCGCCCAGCAGGTGATGCGCTTCGTGCAGTTCGGCCCGACCCTTGTGTTCCTCGGTGCCGACGTTCAGCAGGCCGACGCGCGGGCGCGCGGTCTGCATGCCGTTCTTGGCATAAGAGGCGCCCATGGCGGCATATTGCAGCAGATCCGCCGCCTCGGCCTTGATGTCGGCACCCACGTCCAGCATCACGTTGAAGCCAGAGGGGTTGCGTGACGGCCAATAGCAGGCAATCGCAGGCCGGTTCACGCCGGGCAGTTTGCGCAGGCGCAGCATCGAAACCGCCATCAGCGCGCCGGTGTTGCCGCAGGAAACCGCAGCGCCCGCCTCGCCATTCTTCACGCTGTCGATGGTGGACCACATCGAGGTGCCGTTGCCCGACCGCATGATCTGGCTGGGCTTGTCGTGCATAGTCACAACCCGGTCGGCATGACGCAGTTCAACCCGGCCAGCCAATGTGGGCTGCCGGGCCAAAAGCCGCTTAAGCTCGGATTCGTTGCCATGCAGCAGAAACTGCGCATCGGCCAAGCGTTCAGCACAAATCACCAAACCGGCGACAACTGCCGCCGGTCCGCGATCTCCACCCATCGCATCAACGGAAATGACGGTGCGCCCGCCGTTTTCAGCCCGTTCAGTATCCTGTCCGGTCGTCATCGGGGCGCGGAAGCGTCAGAGGCGGCTTACGCCGCGTCCTCGTCCGTATCGACCGCCTTGGTGGCCACGACTTCGCGCGCATCGTAATGGCCGCAGGACGGGCAAACGTGATGCGGGCGCTTCAGCTCGCCGCAGTTGGAGCAATCTTGCGGGTTGCCAGCAACCAGCGCGTCATGTGCACGACGCATGTTGCGACGCGAACGGGTGACTCGGTTCTGAGGGACAGCCATGTCTCGACCTCGGGCTATGAGGGGGCAGGCCCCTGATTTTCGTTTGTTTCCAAGACATTCGCACAAGCACAACTGCGCGGCGGAAGGCCCCGGATGAGGCGCGGAACATACTCAGATTCCCCGCAGGTGCAAGCCCTTTTCTGGCCAGCCCCTATTCGTCCTTCTGTTTCAGCTTTTCGGCCAGGCTGGCAAGCCCGGCAAAGGGGTTGAGATCGGCCTGCCGCAGCGGTTCCTGTCCGGGCGGACCATAGACCGCCTCGCCCAGCTCGGCACCCGCCGCGCGCGGAAAGGGTGGTAGCGCCAGAGTCAGCGCCTCTAGCGCGACCTGCACGATGTCGATCTCTTCGGGCAGCCGTTCGGTGTCTTCCTCGGGAATTTCGGCCTCGACCTCTTCGGGGTCAGTGTAGTCGGCCAGATAGTGGCGGGTCGATTCGTCCCGCAGGCTGGCCGGAACCGGCGCAAGGGTGACGACGCAAGGTTGCACCACCTCGGCCGTCATTTCCGCTGTCAGGCGAAAATCGTGGCGTCCCTCGGGCTGAAGCTGTCCGACAAAGCTGAAGCCGGGCAGGTCGATCAATCCCAGCGCATCGGCCAGCGCCTTGCGTTCGCCCGCATTGGGCCGGAAAGCAAAGCGCGTCGGCTTACGCGTTGGCAGCGCGGCCACGCGCAGCGGCATCCGGGGAAGAGCGGTGCTGTCTGTCATCCTGACCTCCGATCGTTCAACTTTCCTGCGACCCGTCGGCACAACAGGCCCGGCCACAGCACAGCATTCTTGAACAGGACGGCGACCTTCTGTAAGCCCTTGGGGAAAGACCGGGCTGGTCGGCCTGCCTTTTTGCGATAGTGCCGCAAAACGGCCATGGCAAGGGCGACTGGTTGTCGGAGGGGTGTACGGGGACAGGCATGGCAAGAAACAGCGATTCTCGGCTCCGCTCACGGAGGGCTGTGCTGGTGGCGATTGCATCGCTGGGGCTGATGGCCTGCACGCCGGTGTTCG
>CALRKX020000104.1:0-7227 GCA_943368305.1 Erythrobacter sanguineus | reverse complement strand
GATGGCGATCCGTCTGGGCGCGGCGGGGCGTTTCCCCGAGGCGGTGGCGCTGATCCTGGTGGCGGCGGTGCTGGACGGGCTGGATGGCCGGGTGGCGCGGTTTTTGAAAAGCGAAAGCCCAATGGGGGCGGAACTCGACTCGCTGGCCGATTTTCTGAACTTTGGCGCGGCACCGGGGTTGCTCATGTCATTCTGGGCCTTTCCGGGGCGGCCCGATATCGGGCTGGGCGCTGCGGTGATTTACGTCGTGTGCTGCGTGTTGCGGCTGGCGCGGTTCAACGTGGGCAATGCGGCGGCGGCGGCGCTGTCGCGGCAGGGCCGCTTTCAGGGCGTGCCGTCGCCTGCTGGGGCGCTGTTGTCGATGCTGCCCCTGTATCTGCATTACCTGTGGCCGACCTGGCCCAACCTGCCAGAGCCTGCCGTGGCGGTGTGGCTGGTGTTTGTCGGTGTTCTGATGATCAGCCCGTTCGGGACGCCCTCGCTCAAGTCGGTCCGCGTGCCGACCGAGAAGGCGTCATTCGCCGTGGTGGGCGGGGTGGCGATGATCGTGCTGCTGCTGCGCTATCCCTGGGCCACGCTGTCCACCCTCAGCACCGCCTATCTGATCGTGGTGGTCCACGCCGGGTTGCAGCAACTGTTGCGCCGCGGTTGACCGCTGCGCGCCCGGTGCTAGCTTGTCACAGTTAGCGCAAACGGGAGGCTGCGATGAAACCTGTGAAATGGGGCGTTCTGGGGGCTGCGAATTTCGCGCGCCAGCACATGGCCCCGGCGATTCACGCGGCCGAGGGGGCAGAGCTTTATGCGCTGGCCACCTCTTCCGACGAGAAGTCTAATGGGTTCAGGGCGTTCTGCCCCGGCCTGAAGGTGCATTCCAGCTACGAGGCGCTTTTGGCCGACCCCGAGGTGGAGGCGGTCTATATTCCGCTTCCTAACCATCTGCATATCGAATGGTCGCAAAAGGCGCTGGCGGCGGGCAAGCATGTGCTGTGCGAAAAGCCCATCGCCCTGCGCGCGGCAGAAATCGACACGCTGATCGATGCGCGTGACCGGGCAGGCCTGTTCGCGACCGAGGCCTTCATGATCGTGCAGCACCCGCAATGGCAGCGCGCGCGGGCGTGGCTGGAGGCGGGGGAAATTGGCCAGTTGCGCCATGTCGATGCGCAGTTTTCTTTCCACCTGACCGATGGTGCGAACATCCGCAACCGGCCCGAGACCGGCGGCGGCAGTCTGCCTGACATTGGGGTTTATACCTTCGGCTCGACCCGCTGGGTGACGGGGGCGGAGCCTGTCAACCTGCGGTCGCAAATCCGGCGCGAAAACGGGGTGGAGGTGTTTGCGCATGTGGCGGGCGTGATGGAGGGGAACGGACGGCGGTTCAGCTATGCCTCGATGACGTCGATGCGGCTTTACAACCGGCAATGCGTGACATTTCAGGGCGACAAGGGGATGATCCGGCTGGAGGGCGGGCCGTTCAACGCCAATGTCAACGATCTGGCCGAGGTAGAATTGCACCGGGGCGGCAATGGTGTGCTGGTCGAACGTTTTCCCGGCGTGAACCAATATGTCCTGCAAGTTCAGGCATTTGGCAGGCATATCCGCGACGGCAGCCCCTATCTTTGGACGCTGGAAGACGCGCGCGGCAGCCAAGCGATGATCGACATGGCCTATGCCAATGCCGAGGATTTCGCGCTTTAGGCCAATCCGGTGATTGAAAGGCCCGCGCCGGTAGGACGCGGGCCTTGTCAGTTATTCCATCGCCTCCAACTCGTCGATGAAGCCTGCGATCATCGACAGGCCCTTGTCCCAGAACTTGGGATCGCTGGCATCAAGCCCAAAGGGGGCCAGCAGTTCCTTGTGGTGTTTCGACCCGCCCGCCTTGAGCATGTCGAAATACTTGGTCTGGAAGTCGGGCAGGCCCCCCTCATAGGCGGCATAAAGCGCGTTCACCAGCCCGTCGCCAAAGGCATAGGCATAGACGTAGAACGGCGAGTGGACGAAATGGGGAATATAGGCCCAGAACGTCTCATACCCATCCATGAAATTGAACGCATCGCCAAGGGATTGCGCCTGAACGCTCATCCACAGGGCGTTGATGTCGTCGGGGGTCAGTTCGCCCTCGGCACGGGCGGCGTGCAGCTTGCATTCAAAGTCGTAGAAAGCGATCTGGCGCACGACCGTGTTGATCATGTCTTCGACCTTGCCCGCCAGCAGGGTCTTGCGTTCGCCGGGGGTCTTGGCCTGATCCAACAGGCGGCGGAAAGTCAGCATCTCGCCGAAGACCGAGGCGGTTTCGGCCAGCGTCAGCGGGGTTGAGGACAAGAGTTCGCCCTGACCCGCCGCCAGAACCTGATGGACGCCATGGCCAAGTTCATGCGCCAAGGTCATGACATCACGCGGTTTTCCCAGATAGTTGAGCATGACATAGGGGTGAACATTCGTCACGGTCGGGTGGGCAAAGGCGCCAGGCGCCTTGCCGGGCTTGACGCCGGCGTCAATCCAGCCCTTGTCAAAGAAAGGCTTCGCGATTTCAGCCATTTCTGGCGCAAAGCTCGCGTAGGCGCCCATCACGGTTTCGCGCGCCTCGGTCCAATTGACGGTCTTTGGCTGCTCGATCGGCAGGGGGGCGTTGCGGTCCCAGATTTCCAGATGGTCAAGGCCCATCCACTTGGCCTTCAGCCGGTAATAGCGGTGCGACAGCTTGGGGTAGGACGCGACCACGGCGTTCCGCAACGCCTCGACCACCTCAGGCTCCACATGGTTCGAAAGGTGGCGGGCGTGCTGGGCCGAGGGCATCTTGCGCCAGCGGTCATCAATTTCCTTCTCTTTCGCCAGCGTGTTATGAACCCGCGCGAAGAGTTTGATGTTCTTGTCAAAAACCGCCGCCAGCGACCGCGCCGCCGCCTCGCGTTTCGCCCGGTCTGTATCGGTCAGAAGGTTCAGCGTGGCTTCCAGGTTCAGCTCCTCCTCTTCGCCCGCGACCTTGAACATCAGGCCAGCCATGGTTTCATCAAACAGCTTGTTCCACGCGCTGGACCCGACGACCGAGGCATCGTGCAGATAGGTTTCCAGCTCGTCCGACAGTTGATAGGGCCGCATGGCGCGCATGCGGTCCAGCACCGGGCGATAGCGCGCCAGATCGGCGTTCGACGCATAAAGCGCGTTAAGAAGATCGTCTTCCAACCGGTTGAACTCAAGGCTGAAAAATACCAGCGGCGTGGTGGCGTTGGTGATGGCATCTTGCGTGTCGGCCATGAACTTGGCGCGCTCGCTGTCCATGGTGTTCTGGTAATAGCGCAGGCCCGCAAACGACATCAGCCGTCCGGCGACCTGTTCGATGCGTTCATATTCGCGGATCGCGGCCAGAATTCCGGCACCGTCCAGCGTGGCGAGTTTGCCTTTGTAGGCCGCCTCGAACGCGGTGCCTGCGGTTTCGACATCGGTCAGGTCGCGGTCAACCTCGGGGGCATCGGTGTCGGTGTAAAGATCACGCAGATCCCATTCGGGCAGATCGCCCAGCGAGTTGCCGCCGATGCGGCTGTCGAACAGCGGTTGGGGGAAACGGGGGGGCATGAACACCTCATCTGGTTTGGTCACCATCTAGGGGGTCGGGGGTAGGGCCTGCAAGGGCGCGGTGCTGGATGCCTAAAACTTGAGCGAATGCACACAAAATGCCGCGCCCCCCGCTTTCGGCCCTTTACGCCGGATGAACCGGCCCCTTTACTGACCATGTGAGCAAGTAAAGGGGGGGCCATGAGCGGCTATTTCAACGAGATGTATGACGGCAAGTCCGTCAGATCCCCCTACGCCAGATTATCGGACTGGATGGCCTCGATGCCAGCCGACCGGCGTTTGGACAAACAGGCCGAGGCCGAGGCGCTGTTTCGCCGGATCGGCATCACCTTTGCCGTATACGGCGAGGGCGGCGACCCGGACCGGCTGATCCCGTTCGACATGTTTCCACGCGTATTTACCGGGGCCGAGTGGAGCAAGTTGGAACGGGGCATCAAGCAACGGGCGCGGGCGCTGAACGCGTTTCTGGTGGATGTGTACGGGCGGGCCGAGATTGTGCGTGCCGGGCGGATCCCGGCCAATCTGGTCTTTCAGAATGAGGCCTATGAGCGGGCAGTTTGCGGGTTTGTGCCGCCGAAGGGGGTTTACTCCCACATTGTCGGCGTTGACATCGTGCGCACCGGGCCGACCGATTTCCATGTGCTGGAGGACAATTGCCGCACCCCTTCGGGCGTGTCCTACATGCTGGAAAGCCGCGAGATGATGATGCGGATGTTTCCCGAACTGTTCCGCGAAAACCGGATCGAGCCGGTCGACCGTTACCCAGAGGCGTTGCGCCGGACGCTGGCATCGGTGGCCCCGGCGAAATGTGATCGGGAGCCGACGGTGGTTATTCTGACGCCGGGCCATTTCAATAGCGCCTATTACGAGCACAGCTTTCTGGCCGACCTGATGGGGGTGGAGCTGGTTGAGGGGGCCGACCTGTTCGTTGAGGGCGGCTTTGTCTGGATGCGCACGACCGAGGGGCCGAAGCGGGTCGATGTGATCTACCGGCGCATCGATGATGCCTTTATCGACCCCCTTTGCTTCCGACCCGACAGCATGCTGGGCGTGCCGGGGTTGATGGATGTCTACCGCTCGGGCGGGGTGACGATCTGTTCCGCGCCGGGGGCGGGTGTGGCCGATGACAAGGCGATTTATACATATGTACCAGAAATGGTGCGCTTTTATCTGGGCGAAGAGCCGATCATCCCGAACGTGCAGACCTGGAAATGTGCCGAGGCGGATGACCTTGGCCATGTGCTGGCCAACCTGCCCGAACTGGTGGTGAAAGAGGTTCATGGATCGGGCGGCTATGGCATGTTGGTCGGCCCCAAATCGACCAAGGCGCAGATCGAGGAGTTTCGCGAACTGATCAAGGCCGATCCGTCGAACTATATCGCGCAGCCGACGCTGGCGCTTTCGACCACGCCGACCTTTGTCGAGGAGGGCATCGCGCCCCGCCACGTGGACCTGCGGCCCTATTGCCTGGTGGGCGAACGGATCGAGCTGGTGCCCGGCGGGCTGACCCGTGTGGCGTTGCGCGACGGGTCGCTGGTGGTGAACTCGTCACAGGGTGGCGGGGTCAAGGATACCTGGGTTCTGGCGGAGTAAACGGACATGCTTTCAAGAACCGCCGACAACCTGTACTGGATCGCCCGCTATATGGAGCGCGCCGAAACCGCCGCCCGTCTGCTGGAGGTGGGCGCGCGGATTGCGCTGTTGCCCTCGGCCCAAGGCTATCGAAACGACTGGGACAGCCTGCTGCGGGCCAGTGGCGGGGCGACGGGCTATGCCGAGAAATATGGCGCGGCAGAGCAGAAGAACATCGAAAGCTGGCTGTTCTTTGACCGCGACAACCCGAACTCTGTGGCAAGCAGCATCACGGCGGCGCGGGAAAACGGACGGATCGTGCGGACGGCGCTGACCAGCCAGGTCTGGGACGCGCTGAACACCGCCTTTCAGGAGTTGCGCGGGCTGGAGGCCCGGCGGGGGGCTTGTGAGTTGTCGAAGCTGACCGACTGGACGATGAAGCAGACGGCGATGGCGCGGGGCGCGATTGATGCGACGCTGCTTAGGAACGACGGCTATAACTTTTTGAACATCGGTTATTATCTGGAACGCGGCGACAGCACGGCGCGGCTGATGGATGTGAAATACTACGTCCTGCTGCCGCAGGTCGATTTTGTCGGCTCTGGCCTGGATAATGACCAGTGGTCGATGCTGTTGCGCGGCATGGGCGCGCAGCGGGCGTTCCATTGGGCCTATGGCGGCGATGTCACGGCGTTGAAGATCGCGCACTTTCTGATCTTGAACCGGCAATGCCCGCGCTCGCTGATCACATGTGTGGCGGGGATGGAGAATCATCTGGGACGCTTGTCCAAGTACTACGGCAAGGAAACTCCGGCGCAGGCGGCGGTGCAAAAGCTGCTGGCCGAATTGGAAAGACAGACACCCGAGGCGATTTTCGATGAAGGCCTGCACGAGTTTCTGATCCGCTTTGTCGGCCAGTCGGCAGCTTTGGGCGCGGTGATCCGGGACAGTTATCTTGCGGGGGACATGTGATGTTGCTGAGTGTCGATCACGTCACGACCTATCGGTATGACAGCCCGGCGCGGGGCGTGGTGCAAAGCCACCGGCTGACCCCCTCGCGGTTCGAGGGCCAGAAGGTGGTAAGCTGGCAGGTGACGGTTACCGGCGGGATCGAGGGTGGCAGCTTCCGCGATGGCGCGGGTGATTGGGTGCAAGGCTGGTCGGTCAAGGGGCCGGTTGAAGAGATCGAGGTGCGGGTGAAAGGCCAGATTGAAACCTTTGACACGGCGGGTATCCTGAAGGGCCACCGCGAGATGGTGGCCCCCGAGGCCTATTTGCGCGATACGCCCGCCACTGAGCCCGATGAGGCGCTGCGGCTCTTGGCCGAAAGCGCGCGCCATGATGAGCCTTTGTCCTATGCCCATGCGCTGGCCTTTGCCGTGGCCGGGGCGATTGCCTACAAACCCGGCGTCACCGATGCCCATACCACCGCCGCCGAGGCACTGGCGGCCGGTAAAGGTGTCTGCCAGGACCACGCCCACGCGCTGATTGCTTGTGCGCGGGCGGCCGGGTTTCCGGCGCGTTATGTCTCTGGCTATCTGTTCGCCGATGCCGAGGGCACGCCGCATGAGGCGGCCCATGCCTGGGCAGAGTTGTTCGTGCCGGGCTATGGCTGGATCGGGTTTGATCCGGCCAACCGTTGCTGCCCCGATCAGCGCTATGTGCGCCTTGGCTCTGGCCTTGACGCCCGCGAGGCCGCCCCAATCCGCGGCACGGCCCGGGGTGCGGGGGCCGAACATCTGGAGGTTGCGGTATCGGTCCAGCCCCCCGATACCGTCAAGTCCACCGCCGGCCAGTCGGTTGCAACCCAGTCGCAGGCACAATAGGGTCGCCAAAAAATCCGAGGGTAGAACGGGGGGGCAGGATGACCTATTGCGTCGGGCTTTTGTTGAATGAGGGCATGGTTTGCCTGTCGGATACCCGCACCAATGCCGGGTTGGACAACATTGCCACCTATCGCAAGATGTTTCATTTCGAGGCGCCGGGCGAACGGATCATCAGCATCATGACCGCAGGATCACTGTCGGTGACGCAGACCACGATCGCCCGTCTGCGCGAGGCGGTAGAAGATGCCGATGCGACGCC
>CALRKX020000103.1:0-7260 GCA_943368305.1 Erythrobacter sanguineus | reverse complement strand
ATCTGTTCCAACACCTTCGCCCTTGCCGCGATGGTCGAGGCGGCGGGGGCCGAAGCCCGGATGCTGCCCATCGCCCGCGACAGCGAAGACAGCCTGCGCACCGTGCTGGGGCTGGCCGAGGGGGCCGATGTCATTGTCACCATCGGTGGCGCTTCGGTCGGGGACCATGACCTTGTTGGCAAGGTGGCGACAGATATGGGGATGGAGCGGGCGTTCTGGAAAATCGCCATGCGCCCCGGCAAACCGCTGATGGCGGGGCGTTTGGGCGATGCGGTTCTGCTGGGCCTGCCCGGCAATCCGGTGTCCGCAATTGTCTGCGGGCATCTGTTCCTGTTGCCGATGCTGGCGGCCCTGCAAGGCTTGCCTGCCCTGCCGCCCACCACACGCAAGGCGCGGCTGGGGGCCGAAGTTGGCCCGACCGGCCCGCGCAGCCATTACATGCGCGCGCGCCTGTCTGACGAAGGGGCCGTGATCACGCCCTTTGACCGGCAGGATTCGGCGCTGCTGTCCATCCTGTCGGGGGCCGACGCGCTGTTGATCCGCCCCATGAACGACGGGCCACGCCAGGCTGGAGAGTTGGCAGAGTATATCCCGATCTGAGGGCGCTTGGGTTGAAATCAGGTTAACGGCCCTGCAGAGTCGTCAAAATACTTGACACAAACAGGGAACGTGGGCAGAACATTCATCAAACACCCATCAAAAGGGCCGGGCGATGCTGACACGCAAGCAGTTGGAACTTCTGGAGTTCATCAAGTCGCGGATTGACGCAGATGGCGTTCCGCCCAGTTTTGATGAAATGAAAGATGCGCTGGAGTTGCAGTCGAAATCCGGTATCCACCGGCTTATCACGGCGCTGGAAGAACGCGGCTTCATCCGCCGCCTTGCGCACCGCGCCCGCGCGCTGGAGATCGTGAAGCTGCCAGAGGCGATGGAGAAGGGTTTCACCCCCAAGGTTATCGCAGGCGACCGGGCCGACCAGCCCCGCGGCGCGATGGCGGTCGAGGCGGTTCACGCGCTGGAGCTGCCGGTTATGGGACGTATCGCCGCCGGTGTCCCGATCGAGGCGATCAGCCATGTCTCGCACCATGTTGCCGTGCCGGGCTCCATGTTGTCGGGGCGCGGCCAGCACTATGCGCTGGAGGTCAAGGGCGATTCGATGATCGAGGCCGGGATCAACGATGGTGACATCGTGGTGATCCGCGAACAGATCACCGCCGACAACGGTGACATCGTGGTGGCGCTGGTCGAAGACCACGAGGCGACGCTGAAGCGGTTCCGCCGCAAGGGCAGCATGATCGCGCTGGAAGCGGCGAACCCCGCCTATGAGACCCGGGTTTTCCCTGATCACATGGTCAAGGTGCAGGGCAAGCTGGTCGGGTTGATCCGCACCTACTGATCCACCACAAGCGGTGCCATGACCGGGTCGGAAGACCAGGCGCGGCTGGTTTCCCGGCTGGGATACAGCACCAGTCTGCCGCCCTGCGCCCACCCCGCCAGCGCCCCCGACTTGGCCAGCGTGGCGGGGCCGATCACCAGACAGGGGCCGTCAAACCCCACCGGCACGGGCACAGAGGTTACCACCAACCGCACCTTGGCACAGGCTGCCGTCAAGGCTGCTTCGGCCCCCTTGCCCGACAGGGCGATGCCGGTCACCCCCGCGACGGCAAAGGATCTTGTACCGGGGGGGCCATCAAATCCCGCCCGCAGCGCGGCCTGTTTCTGGTCAGCCAGATCGCCGTCATTCTCCAGCCAGGTCTGGGCGGCAAACCCGCCACCCCGAGGCTTGCTGATTGCCAGCCCCTCTGGCCCGGCAACGCCAACCAACCCGCCATCGGCAGAAATCAGCAGAACAGGCCGCTCAACCCCCAGCCACAGCAGCGCCGCAACCAGCATTGGCGCAGCCCCTGCCCAGCGCAAGCGCCCGCGCGCCAGCATTGCCCAGATACCACCCAACGTAATTAGCGGCAAAACCCAAGGTCCGGGGCTGGGCACTGCCGTCACCGCCCCGTTCAGCCCCGAAATCCAATGCGCCACCACCAGAATCCAGCGCGATGCCATGTCCATCACCCAGATCGCGGGTCCCGCCAGACCCAAAGGCGCCAGCAGCGCCGCCACCGCCCCCGCCGCCATCACCACCGACATCATCGGCACCGTCAGCAGGTTCGCCAACAACCCCAGATCGGCAAAACGGTTGAAATGCGCCGCCGCATAGGGCGCCGTCGCCACCCCCGCCACGACCGAGGACAAGACCAGCGTATAGGTCGGAATCAGCCAGCGCGGCACCTTCTCGCGCATCACCTGCCGGTCCAGCAGACCAAACCCGGCTATCAGGGCCCCCGTCGCCGCATAAGACAGTTGAAACCCCGGCTCCAGCAGGCTGTCAGGCTGCCACAGCAACAAGATTGCAGCCGACAGCGCCAGCGTCCGCAGCGTCAGCGCGCGCCGGTCCGACAGCACCGCGCCCAGCATCACGGTGACCATCAGAAACGCCCGCTCGGTCGCCACATTGGCCCCCGACAGCAGCAGATAGAACAGCGCCACGCCAAACGCTGCCACCGCCGCCAGCTTCTTCGCGTTCACCCGCAACGCCACCGGCGGCAGCAGCGCCAGCCCATAGCGCAGCACCAGGAACACGAACCCTGTCAGCAGGGCCATGTTCATCCCGGAAATCGCCAGCAAATGCGACAGGCTGGAATCGCGCAGGTCTTCAACCACCTGCCGCGAAATACCTGACCGGTCCCCTGTAATTGCCCCCGCAGCAAAGGCCCCGCCATCGCCCGGCGCGCGGTCCATGATCGCCCGGCCCAGATAGCTGCGCAGGCGGTTGACCCATTGCTCTTCCGCCGCCGCTTCTTGCCACAAGACGACAGGGCTGGAGGTATAGCCAGCCGCCCCCAAACCATCAAAAAACGCCATGCGGCGGAAATCAAAACCCCCCGGCTCTGCCGGGCCAGAAGGGGCCGACAGATCAGCGGTCAGCAAAACCACCTCGCCCGGCGTCACAACGGGCTCCGAACCCCGGACCGAGATGCGCACCACCAGCGGTGTCCTCTCCGGGGGCAGGTCAGACAGCACCACCTGATCCAACGTCAGCCGCAAGGCATCTGATTGTGACCGGTCAATCTCGACCACCCGGCCCTGCACCGGGCCGCGATAGGGCACCTGCAGCATAGGCGCCTGCACCAGTGCCAGCCGCAGCCCGCAGGCCAGCACACCCGCCAGCACACACCCCAGCGCCACAAATGCGGGCCGCGCCAGATCGCCGCCCCACAGCCCCCCCGCAACAACAGCCAGAAACGCCGCACCAGCAGCCGCGTAAAACGCCAGCCCCGGCTCCCATGGCAAAGAAAACCACGCGCCGATGCCACAGCCGATCAGCACCGGCGCCCAGGGAAACAAGAGCCCCCGCGCCTCTGCCAGTTTCAGGAAGGGCCACAAGAGCCAGCCTTGCACCCCCGCCACCTTGTTTCCCGCCCCCGGATTGCCTATGCCAACCCGGCAATCCTGCGCCGCTTATGGTTTCCGGAAGGTTAATGCCGATGGCCGATCCTCAAGTTGTCACCCGTTTCGCCCCCTCGCCCACCGGCTATCTGCACATCGGCGGCGGACGGACGGCGCTGTTCAACTGGCTGTTCGCGCGCGGCCACGGCGGCAAATTCCTGCTGCGGATCGAGGATACCGACCGCGAACGCTCAACCCCCGAGGCGACGGCGGCCATTCTGCAGGGCCTGACCTGGCTGGGCCTGGACTGGGACGGCGATGTCGTCAGCCAGTTCGAACGCGTGCCCCGCCATGCCGAGGTGGCGCATGAGATGCTGACGCGCGGCACAGCCTATAAATGCTTTTCCACCGCCGCCGAGATCGAGGCCTTCCGTGAGGCCGAAAAGGCCCGGGGCGTCAGCTATCCGGTCTTTCTCTCGCCCTGGCGCGATGCCGATCCTGCCGGCTATCCCGATGCGCCCTATGTCATCCGCATGAAGGCCCCCCGCACAGGCGAGACGCTGATCGAGGACAAGGTGCAAGGCACCGTCACCATCAAGAACGAAACGCTGGATGACATGATCGTCCTGCGCAGCGACGGCACGCCCACCTATATGCTGGCCGTGGTGGTCGATGACCATGACATGGGCGTGACCCATGTGATCCGGGGCGATGACCACCTGAACAACGCCGCGCGCCAACAGATGGTCTATGACGCGATGGGCTGGGCTGTGCCGGTCTGGGCGCATATTCCGCTGATCCACGGGCCGGATGGCAAGAAACTGTCCAAGCGTCACGGTGCGACCGGCGTGCATGATTATCAGGCGATGGGCTATCCTGCCGCCGGGATGCGCAATTACCTGACGCGCCTTGGCTGGGCACATGGCGATGCCGAAATCTTCACCAGCGACGAGGCGATGCGCCTGTTCGATCTGGAGGGAATCGGGCGCTCTCCGGCGCGGCTCGACTTCAAGAAGCTGGAAAATGTCTGCGGCCATCACATTGCCATGACGCCCAATGCTGCACTGCTGCATGAATTGCAGGGCTATCTGGCCGCCGCAGGGCTGCCTGCCCTGACGGGCGCCCAGCATGACCTGCTGTCACTTGCGCTGTATTGCGTCAAGGATCGGGCAAAAACCTTCCCGGAACTGCTTGAAAAGGCTCATTTTGCGCTAACATCGCGCCCCATCGCCCCTGATGAGGCCGCCGCGAAGGCGCTTGATTCAGTATCCCGTGGTATACTGAAATCATTGACGCCGCGCCTGCAAAATGCTAGCTGGACAAAGGAAGCGCTAGAGCCGATCCTGAACGATGTCGCGGCTGAAAACGGGATCGGCTTTGGCAAGTTGGCGCAACCCCTGCGGGCAGCGCTGGCTGGCCGCAGCGCCACGCCCAGCGTCTTTGACATGATGCTTGTCATCGGTCGGGACGAAACGATCGCGAGGCTCAAGGAGGCGTCTGCCTGATCGGCCCGCCCCCTTCTGTCAAGAAAGTGTTCAGGCACCCAGGCTATGCCTGCGGCTGCACACCAGGGGGACTAAATGGCTGACACAAACCGTAGCGCCAAACTGACACTGGACGACAAGACCTTTGACCTGCCGGTCCTTTCGCCCAGCGTCGGGCCAGAGGTGCTGGATATCCGCAAGCTTTACGGCGAGGCGGATGTCTTTACCTTTGATCCGGGCTTCACCTCGACCGCCGCTTGCGAAAGCGCGATCACCTATATTGACGGCGACAAGGGAGAGCTGCTGCACCGGGGCTACCCGATCGAGCAACTGGCGGAAAAATCCTCCTACCTCGAGGTCTGCTTCCTGCTTTTGTACGGCGAACTGCCAACCGCTGCCCAACTGGCCGATTTCGAAAGCCGCGTCACGCGCCACACCATGGTGCATGAACAGATGCACCAGTTCTTCCGCGGCTTCCGCCGTGACGCACACCCCATGGCAACGATGGTGGGCGTGGTCGGGGCCATGTCGGCCTTCTATCACGATAGCCTTGATATTAACGATGAATGGCACCGCGAGGTTTCGGCGATCCGCCTGATCGCCAAACTGCCGACGATTGCGGCCATGGCCTACAAGTACTCGGTCGGCCAACCCTTCGTCTATCCCAAGAACTCGCTGTCCTACGCTGGCAACTTCCTGAACATGTGCTTTGCCGTCCCGGCCGAGGATTATGTCGTCAATCCCGTTCTGGCCAAGGCGATGGACCGGATCATGATGCTGCACGCCGATCACGAACAGAACGCCTCGACCTCGACGGTGCGTCTGGCCGGGTCGTCGGGGGCCAACCCGTTCGCCTGCATCGCGGCGGGCATTGCTTGTCTGTGGGGGCCGGCCCATGGCGGCGCCAACCAGGCTTGCCTGGAAATGCTGCGCGAAATCGGCACGGTTGACCGCATTCCCGAATACATCGCCAAGGCGAAAGACAAGAACTCCGGCTTCAGACTGATGGGCTTTGGCCACCGGGTCTACAAGAACTTCGATCCGCGCGCCAAGGTGATGAAGCAATCGGCGGATGAGGTGCTGGAGCTTTTGGGCATCCACAACAACCCCACGCTACAGGTCGCCAAAGAACTGGAACGCATCGCGTTGTCGGATGATTATTTCGTCTCGAAAAAGCTTTACCCGAACGTCGATTTCTATTCGGGTATCATCCTTGACGCGATGGGCTTCCCGACATCGATGTTCACGCCGATCTTCGCGATTTCGCGCACTGTGGGCTGGATCAGCCAGTGGAAAGAGATGATCGCCGAAAAGAACCAGAGGATCGGCCGCCCGCGCCAGCTTTATGTCGGACCGACCCAGCGCGATTACGTTGATCTGCGCCACCGTTGATCGGGCGCTGATCGGCCTTGAATTTCCCCGGCAAAGCCGCTTCCCTGACCGGAGGCGGCTTTCGCCTTTCATATTGGCATAAATATCCCACGGGGGTCCGGGGGTGTGAAACCCCCGGCTTCGACATATGACATCGGTACTCCCTTCGCGCATCGCGGCACTCGACATTGCCCGCACAGCCGCCCTTCTGGGCATGGCGACCTATCACTTTCTTTATGATCTTCAGATGTTTGGTCTGGTTCCGCCTGAATTCGCCGTTTCGGGCTGGCTTTATTGGCACGCGCGGGTGGTCGCCTCTTCCTTCCTTGGGCTCGTCGGAATCTCGCTGTGGCTGGCGCATGGGCAAGCGATCCGCTGGCCCGCCTTCTGGCGCCGCTGGCTGCGGGTGGTTGCTGCGGCCGGGCTTGTCACGCTGGGCACCCGTATCGCCTTGCCAGAGGCGTGGGTGTTCTTTGGCATCCTGCATGCCATTGCCCTGTTCAGCCTGCTGGCGCTGCCGTTTCTACGCCTGCCATGGGTCGTGACGGCAATGGCGGGCGGGGCGGTGATCTGGGCCTCTTACGCCCTGCCAACCAAAGCGATGAACGCCCCCCTTATACGGTTCATCGGCCTGCACACCGAAGCCACCTGGACGGTTGATTTCGAACCCCTCTTCCCCTGGTTCGCCCCGGTGTTGATCGGGGTTGCCCTGGGGCGGCTGGGCACAGGAATCGGCCTTTGGGCACGGCTGGCGAAATGGCCTGCGCAGGCCACGCGGCTGATCGGGCTTCTGGCCTGGCCGGGTCAGCACAGCCTTATCATCTATCTTCTGCACCAGCCGATCCTGTTCGGTCTGATCGGGCTTTACGCGCGCTATCTGCGCTGACCCCGCGCAGCCGGGTTTTCCTTGGGGGCGTTTGCGGCTATCACCCGCAAAGCTCCGACAAGAACAGCGGTCCAGATG
>CALRKX020000102.1:0-7283 GCA_943368305.1 Erythrobacter sanguineus | reverse complement strand
CATCGTTGGTCTGACCCTGCTGCAAGCGCAGGAACTGAAGACCATCCTGAAGGACAAGTACGGCATCGAGCCCGCCGCTGGCGGCGCTGTCATGATGGCTGCCGGTCCGGCTGCTGCTGCTGAAGCTGCAGAAGAAAAGACCGAATTCGACGTCGTCCTGACCGATGCCGGCGCCAACAAGATCAACGTGATCAAGGAAGTGCGCGCGATCACCGGTCTGGGCCTGAAAGAAGCCAAGGACCTGGTTGAAGCCGGTGGCAAGGTCAAGGAAGGCGCTTCGAAGGCTGACGCCGAAGCGATGAAGAAAAAGCTCGAAGAGGCTGGTGCCAAGGTCGAGCTGAAGTAATCGGCTCAGGATGCGGTTCGCATCCTGACGGATTTCTGGCTGGGTCGGGGATTTCCCCGGCCCAGCTTGCTGCGTCTTGGAAGAGGCTTTTGCGAAAGTCTCTCCTTGGGCGCGGTAGAAGGCTCGGGAGCCACCTGACGGGACAGGTGGCAGGTATGGAGCCCAAACCCCCTTCCTGCCCAGTGGCGCGCCTTCGTGACCCGACGAAGCGCAGCCGCCGCGAAAAGAAGAAAGGTTAAGACGAGCATGGCTCAAGCTTACGTAGGCCAGAAGCGGATTCGCCGGTATTTCGGCAAGATCCGTGAGGTTCTGGAGCTGCCGAACCTGATCGAGGTTCAGAAATCTTCCTATGATCTGTTCCTGCGTTCGGGTGAAGGCCCGAAAGCGGCGGATGGTGAAGGTATCCAGGGCACCTTCCAGTCGGTCTTCCCGATCAAGGATTTCAACGAAACAGCCGTCTTGGAGTTCGTAAAATACGAGCTGGAAAAGCCCAAGTACGACGTTGACGAATGCATGCAGCGCGACCTGACCTATGCGGCACCCCTGAAGGTGACGCTGCGTCTGATCGTGTTCGATGTCGATGAGACCACCGGGGCCAAGTCGGTCAAGGATATCAAGGAACAAGACGTCTACATGGGCGACATGCCCCTGATGACGCTGAACGGTACGTTCATCGTGAACGGCACCGAACGTGTGATCGTTTCCCAGATGCACCGTTCGCCCGGCGTGTTCTTTGATCACGACAAGGGCAAGACCCATTCTTCGGGCAAACTGCTGTTCGCTTGCCGCATCATCCCGTATCGTGGCAGCTGGCTGGACTTTGAATTTGACGCCAAGGACATCGTGTTCGCGCGTATTGACCGCCGCCGCAAACTGCCGGTCACGACCCTGCTTTATGCGCTTGGCATGGATCAGGATGGCATCATGGATGCCTATTACGACAAGATTTCCTTCCGCTATGTGAAGAACAAGGGCTGGGTCACCAAATTCTTCCCGCAGCGCGTTTCCGGCACCCGCCCGGCTTATGATCTGGTCGATGCCGCAACCGGCGAAGTCATTCTGAAGGCTGGTGAAAAGGCCACGCCGCGGATGGTGAAGAAGTGGAAGGACGAGGCGGTCGTCACCGAAGTTCTGGTGCCGTTCGACCACATCCTTGGCCGCTATGTCGCCAACGACATGATCAATGATGAAACCGGTGAGATCTGGGCCGAAGCCGGCGACGAACTGACCATGGAATATGATCGTGACGGCGAGCCAAAGGGCGGCACCGTCAAGGTTCTGCTGGATCAGGGCATCACCGAGATCATGGTGCTGGACATCGACAATGTGAACGTCGGTCCCTACATTCGCAACACCATGGCCGCAGACAAGAACATGGGCCGGGATACCGCGCTCATGGACATTTACCGCGTCATGCGTCCGGGTGAGCCGCCGACCGTCGAAGCCGCCACCACACTGTTCGAAACGCTGTTCTTCGACAGTGAGCGCTATGACCTGTCGGCCGTTGGTCGGGTCAAGATGAACATGCGCCTCGATTTGGGCAAGCCTGACACCCAGCGCACGCTGGACCGTGATGACATCGTCGCCTGCATCAAGGCGCTGACCGAATTGCGCGACGGCAAGGGCGAGATCGACGACATCGACCACCTCGGCAACCGCCGGGTGCGTTCGGTCGGCGAACTGATGGAAAATCAGTATCGCGTCGGTCTGCTGCGCATGGAGCGCGCCATCAAGGAGCGCATGTCGTCGGTGGAAATCGACACGATCATGCCGCAAGACCTGATCAACGCCAAACCGGCTGCGGCTGCGGTGCGTGAATTCTTCGGCTCTTCGCAGCTGTCTCAGTTCATGGACCAGACCAATCCGCTGTCGGAAGTGACGCATAAGCGCCGTCTTTCGGCCCTTGGGCCGGGCGGTCTGACCCGCGAGCGTGCTGGCTTTGAAGTGCGCGACGTTCACCCGACGCACTATGGCCGGATGTGCCCGATTGAAACGCCCGAAGGCCAGAACATCGGCCTGATCAACTCGCTGGCCACCTTTGCCCGCGTGAACAAATACGGTTTCATCGAGACCCCGTATCGCAAGGTCATCGACGGCAAGGTCACCGACGAGGTGATCTACATGTCGGCGACCGAAGAAATGCGTCATACCGTGGCGCAGGCCAACGCGGCACAAAGTGCTGAAGGCAAGTTCACCGATGACCTGATCTCCAGCCGCAAGGCCGGGGAATTCATGCTGAACCCGCCGGATGCCATCGATTTGATCGACGTGTCGCCGAAGCAGCTGGTGTCTGTTGCGGCCTCGCTGATTCCGTTCCTGGAAAATGACGACGCCAACCGCGCCCTTATGGGTTCGAACATGCAACGTCAGGCGGTTCCGCTGCTGCAATCCGACGCGCCCTTCGTGGGCACGGGGATTGAGGCGGTTGTGGCGCGCGACTCCGGGGCTGCCATAATGGCGCGCCGGGCGGGCGTGATTGACCAGGTTGACGCACAGCGTATCGTTATCCGCGCGACCGAAATGCTGGAGCCGGGTGAGCCGGGCGTGGACATCTATCGTCTGCGCAAGTTCAAACGGTCGAACCAGTCGTCCTGCATCAACCAGCGTCCGCTGGTGAAGGTGGGTGATACGGTGGCCCGTGGTGAAGTTGTGGCCGATGGTCCCTGCACCGATTTTGGTGAACTGGCCCTTGGCCGGAACGTCATCGTCGCCTTCATGCCGTGGAATGGCTACAACTATGAAGACTCGATCCTGATTTCAGAGCGCATCCTGAAGGACGACGTATTCACCTCGATCCACATCGAGGAATACGAAGTCGCAGCCCGCGATACGAAACTGGGGCCGGAAGAAATTACCCGCGACATCCCGAACGTCGGTGAAGAGGCGCTGCGCAACCTTGATGAGGCTGGCATCGTCTACATCGGCGCCGAGGTGAATCCGGGCGACATTCTGGTTGGCAAGATCACCCCCAAGGGGGAATCGCCGATGACCCCGGAAGAAAAGCTGCTGCGCGCCATCTTTGGCGAAAAGGCATCGGACGTGCGCGACACCAGCTTGCGTCTGCCGCCCGGCGCCTTCGGCACCATCGTGGAAGTCCGCGTCTTCAACCGTCATGGTGTGGACAAGGACGAGCGCGCGCTTCAGATCGAGCGGGAAGAAGTGGAACGCCTGTCGCGCGACCGCGACGACGAGCTGACCATTCTGGAACGCAACATCTACTCGCGTCTGAAAGCGCTGATTTCCGGCAAGGTCGCCGTCAAGGGTCCGAAGGGCATCAAGTCCGGCTCGACCATTGATGACGAATTGTTGGGCACTCTGTCGCGCGGTCAGTGGTGGCAGCTGGCGGTTGGCGAAGAAGATCTCGCCAAGGAAGTCGAAGCCCTGCACGACCAGTTCGAGGCGCAGAAGCGTGCGCTGGACCACCGCTTTGAAGACAAGGTGGAAAAGGTCCGTCGCGGCGACGATCTGCCCCCCGGTGTGATGAAGATGGTCAAGGTGTTCGTCGCGGTGAAGCGCAAGCTGCAACCGGGCGACAAGATGGCCGGACGTCACGGCAACAAGGGTGTTATTTCCAAGGTCGTTCCGATCGAGGATATGCCGTTCCTTGCCGATGGCACCCATGTTGACCTGGTTCTGAACCCGCTGGGCGTGCCGTCGCGCATGAACGTCGGTCAGATCCTGGAAACCCACATGGGCTGGGCCGCGCGCGGTCTGGGCATCAAGATCGACGATGCTCTGAAAGAGTATCGCCGCTCGGGCGACCTGACTCCGGTGCGCGAAGCCGTGCGTCTGGCTTATGGTGACGAGACCTACGAGGACGCCTTTGCGGACCGTGATGAGGCCGAGTTCCTGGAACTGGCCGGCAACGTGACCAAGGGCGTGCCGATTGCCACCCCGGTGTTTGACGGGGCGAAAGAGGCGGACGTGAACGACGCGTTGCGTCGTGCGGGCTTTGACCAGTCGGGCCAGTCGGATGTGTTCGACGGCCGGTCTGGTGAAAAGTTCCAGCGCAAGGTCACCGTGGGTGTGAAGTACATGCTCAAGCTGCACCACCTTGTCGATGACAAGCTGCACGCGCGTTCGACCGGGCCGTACAGCCTCGTAACTCAGCAGCCGCTGGGTGGTAAGGCGCAGTTCGGTGGTCAGCGTCTGGGGGAAATGGAGGTCTGGGCGCTGGAAGCCTATGGTGCCGCCTATACCCTGCAAGAGATGCTGACCGTCAAGTCGGACGACGTGGCAGGCCGGACCAAGGTTTACGAGTCGATCGTCAAAGGCGAGGACAACTTCGAAGCCGGCGTGCCGGAATCGTTCAACGTTCTCGTCAAGGAAGTTCGCGGCCTCGGCCTCAACATGGAACTCCTGGATGCGGAGGAAGAGTGACGGATGTTCCTGGAGTGGTGCGTGAAATCACGCACCTTACCCCGGACTATTCGTGGGGTGCGTGCTTGCACGCACCAATCTTCCCCCGCCGCCCTCAGTCTTAGGATATGAAATGAACCAGGAACTCTCGACCAACCCGTTCAACCCGGTTGCGCCGGTCAAGACCTTCGACGAGATCAAGATCTCTCTGGCCTCGCCCGAGCGGATTCTGTCGTGGTCTTACGGCGAGATCAAAAAGCCGGAAACCATCAACTACCGCACGTTCAAGCCAGAGCGTGACGGCCTGTTCTGCGCCCGTATCTTTGGCCCGATCAAAGACTACGAATGCCTTTGCGGCAAATACAAGCGCATGAAATATCGTGGCGTTGTCTGCGAAAAATGCGGCGTGGAAGTCACCTTGCAAAAGGTGCGCCGTGAGCGGATGGGCCATATCGAACTGGCCGCACCCGTCGCGCATATCTGGTTCCTGAAATCGCTGCCCAGCCGCATCGGCCTGATGCTTGACATGACGCTGCGTGATCTGGAATCGATCCTGTATTTCGAGAAATATGTGGTGATCGAGCCGGGTCTGACCGACCTGACTTATCAGCAGCTGATGACCGAGGAAGAATACCTCGATGCGCAGGACCAGTTTGGCGCTGACGCTTTCACCGCCAATATCGGTGCTGAAGCGATCCGCGAAATGCTGGCCAACATCGATCTGGACCAGACCGCCGAGACCCTTCGCGAAGAGCTGAAGGAAGCCACTGGCGAGTTGAAGCCCAAGAAGATCATCAAGCGGCTGAAGATCGTCGAATCCTTCCTCGAGTCGGGCAACCGCCCCGAGTGGATGGTGCTGACCGTGCTTCCGGTGATCCCGCCGGAGCTGCGTCCGCTGGTTCCGCTGGATGGCGGCCGTTTCGCGACCTCTGACCTGAACGACCTTTACCGCCGCGTCATCAACCGGAACAACCGGTTGAAGCGCCTGATCGAGCTGCGTGCGCCCGACATCATCGTGCGCAACGAAAAGCGCATGCTGCAAGAAGCTGTGGACGCGCTGTTTGACAACGGTCGTCGCGGCCGCGTCATCACGGGCACCAACAAACGCCCGCTGAAATCGCTGTCCGACATGCTGAAAGGCAAGCAGGGCCGCTTCCGTCAGAACCTTCTTGGTAAGCGCGTCGACTTCTCGGGCCGTTCGGTTATCGTGACCGGCCCGGAGCTGAAGCTGCACCAGTGCGGCCTGCCGAAGAAGATGGCCTTGGAACTGTTCAAGCCGTTCATCTACTCGCGGCTTGAAGCCAAGGGTCTTTCCTCGACCGTCAAACAAGCGAAAAAGCTGGTGGAAAAGGAACGTCCCGAGGTTTGGGATATCCTGGATGAAGTGATCCGCGAACACCCGGTGCTGCTGAACCGCGCGCCGACGCTGCACCGCTTGGGCATTCAGGCGTTTGAGCCGATCCTGATCGAAGGCAAGGCGATCCAGCTTCACCCGCTGGTCTGCTCGGCTTTCAACGCCGACTTTGACGGCGACCAGATGGCAGTTCACGTCCCCCTCTCGCTGGAAGCCCAGCTCGAGGCGCGTGTTCTGATGATGTCCACGAACAACGTGCTGTCGCCCGCCAACGGTGCGCCAATCATCGTTCCGTCGCAGGATATGGTTCTGGGCCTGTACTACGTCACCATGGAACGCAAGGGCATGGTCGGCGAAGGCAAGATATTCTCGGATATCGACGAGGTTGAACACGCCTTGGCCGCCGGTGCGGTGCACCTGCATTCGAAAATCACCGCGCGTCTGCGTCAGGTGGACGACGAAGGCAACATCGTCTGGAAGCGGTTCGAAACCACCGCGGGCCGTCTGCGTCTGGGCAACCTGTTGCCGCTGAACGCCAAGGCGCCCTTCGAGCTGGTGAACCGCCTCTTGCGGAAAAAAGACGTGCAGACTGTCATCGACACCGTCTACCGCTACTGCGGTCAGAAAGAGTCGGTGATCTTCTGTGACCAGATCATGGGTCTGGGCTTCCGAGAGGCCTTCCGTGCCGGGATTTCCTTCGGCAAGGACGACATGGTGATCCCGGATTCCAAGTGGACCATCGTCAACGAGGTCAAGGAACAGGTCGCCGGCTTTGAACAGCAGTATCTGGACGGCCTGATCACTCAGGGCGAAAAGTACAACAAGGTCGTGGACGCCTGGTCGAAGTGCAACGACAAGGTGACCGAGGCGATGATGGCCACCATTTCGGCCGCCAAGTTCGATGAGAACGGCGCCGAAAAGGAACTGAACTCGGTCTATATGATGGCCCACTCCGGTGCCCGGGGTTCGGTGACGCAGATGAAGCAGCTGGGCGCGATGCGCGGCCTGATGGCCAAGCCGAACGGCGAGATCATCGAGACGCCGATCATCTCGAACTTCAAGGAAGGTCTGACCGTTCTTGAATACTTCAACTCGACCCACGGCGCCCGCAAAGGTCTGTCAGACACCGCGCTCAAGACGGCGAACTCGGGCTATCTGACCCGCCGCCTGGTGGACGTGGCGCAGGACTGCATCGTTCGTGGCCACGATTGCGGCACTGAACGG
>CALRKX020000101.1:0-7295 GCA_943368305.1 Erythrobacter sanguineus | reverse complement strand
CCGGGAGCCGCGTTGCGGGGACGTGCTGCGCTGCTGGCCGTGCCTGCGGCCGGTCTGGTTGCGGCGCTGGCTGCCGAAATGGGCGTCGTGCCTGCCGCCGACTGGTCGCGCAGTCTGGTGGGCAATCATGCGGCGTTCTGCATGATCTTCATCCCTTTCCTGTCGCTGTTTCCGCTGGCCGGGCTGTTCCTGGCACTGCGCGAGGGTGCCCCCGACGATCCGGCGCGGGCCGGGGCGGTGGCGGGTCTGACCGCAGGCAGCATCGCCGCAGCCCTTTACGCCTGGCATTGCCCCGATGACAGTCCGCTGTTCGTGGCCACCTGGTATCTTCTGGCCATCGCGCTGGTGACGGCGGCGGGTGGCGCGCTGGGGCGGCGCTGGCTGCGCTGGTAGCAGGATTTCGCGCAGCTTTGTAACGCCGGACCCCTTTGGCACGAAGAAGGGTCAGAGCGGCAACAAAGGAGCATCCGGGATGCGCGATTTTGGAAGATGGGTCACACGGGCAATCGTGATGCCGGGGATGATCTGGCTGGCGGCCGGCACGCAGCCCGCCGCCGCAGATGAGATTTTCGCCCCGGACGGCGTGGCGATTCATGGCTATGATCCGGTCAGCTATTTCACCGAAGGTCAGCCGGTCGCCGGGCAGGCCTCCATTACTGCCGATTGGCATGGGGCGACCTTTCGCTTTGCCAGCGACGCGCATCGCCGGGCGTTTCTGGCTGATCCCGCCCGCTATGCCCCGCAATACGGCGGATTTTGCGCCTATGGCATGGCGCGGGGTTACAAGGCGACGACAGAGCCGCAGGCCTTCACCATCGTCGGGGGCAAGCTGTATCTGAACTACAGCGATGCCGTGCAAGAGACCTGGCGCGGCGATGTGGCGGGCTATGTGACGCGGGCCGATGCCAATTGGCCCGACGTTGTCGGCACCCCTGATCCGTAAGGGAGCGTGGCGTGCAAACCACCAGGCTGGTTCATCTGATGACACAGGACGCAGGGCTGCGCGAACGGCTGTCCCGGCGGCTGTGGGGCGCATTGGCCTTGGGGGCCGTTGCGGCGGCGGTCGGCTTCATGCTGACCGTCGGCGTTCGGCCCGATGTGGGGCTGGCGATGCAGGATTGGCGGTTTCTGGTGAAATTCGCGATCACCGGCGCCCTGGCGATCAGTGCGGGGCGGCTGGTCTTTGCCCTTGGCGGACCGATGCCGGTGTCTGCGCCCAAGATGGCAAGCCTGCTGGCAGGCCCGGCGATTCTGGCCGCGACGGTCGCGGTTGAGCTGGCCTCGCAGCCGGCGGCGGACTGGATGGGTCTTGCGATCGGCGAGAATGCGGCGGTGTGCCTGACGGTCATTCCGTTTTTGTCGGCCCTGCCGCTGGCCTTCCTGCTGGCGATGCTGCGGTTGGGCGCGCCGCAGCGGCCGGGTCTGGCCGGAGCGGTGGCGGGGCTGGCTGCCGCCGGACTTGCGGCGACATTTTATGCCGCGCATTGTTCGGATGACAGCCCGCTGTTCGTGGCCACCTGGTATCCGTTGGCGACGGCGCTGGTGGTGTTGGCGGGCGCGGCCTGTGGCCGCCGCCTGTTACAGTGGTAAGGTTGCCGCCCCGTTATGACCAGAGCGCCCCGGCCTAGAACGCCCCGTCATAGGCATCTGCCGAAAAGCGGCAGGCGATCAGGCTGAAGTGATCGCGCCGCGCGGCCTGCCGAAGCGCAAGCGCCAAGGCTGCGCTGTCTTCGACCAGCACGCCATGCCCGCCGAAGCCCTGGGCGATCTGCACGAAATCGGTTTGCCCAAGCGCCACGCCACAGGCCGCCAGCCCCGCCGCCGCCTGCTTTTGCGCGATCAGCGCCAGCGACTGGTCCTGAAACACCACCACCGTGACCGGCAGGGCCAGATCGCGCAGGGTGGCCAGCTCTCCGATCCCCATTTCCAACCCGCCATCGCCCATGACCGCAACCACCCGGCGGCTGGGGGCGGCCACCGCCGCCCCGACAGCCAGCGGCAGGGCGGCGGCCATGGTGCAGAACCCCGCCGATTGCAGCAGACGCAGTGGCATTTGCGCCTGCCATTTCTGCGACAGCAGGATGCGGTGCGCGCCGCTATCGACAGTGACAACGGCATCGGGCGGCAGATGGGTGTTCAACATCTCAACAATGGCATGAGGCCCCCAGGGCGCGGGCGTGGCAAAGATCGCCTGCAACCGGCTGCGGGTGGCCGACGGCTCTGCCCCTGGCCAGGTGGCATGAGGCTGGACCAGCGGCAAAAGGGCGCGCGCAAGGGCCGCCAGATCGGCCTGAACAAGCTGGCCCGCGCGATACATCGCATGGTCGGCAGGGGCCGCGCTGATCTCGATCAGACGGGAAGGGTCGCCAAGGCTGTCCATCCAGCCCGCCCGCATCTCTATCGGGTCATAGCCAAGGGTCAGAACAAGGTCGGCCTGCGCCACAAGCGCCAGCAACTCGGCATCGGCGCGCGGTGACAGGCCCGCCGCGCCAAGGGCAAAGGCCACCGTTTCATCGACCAGCCCCTTGGCCTTGTAGGTGGTGATCACCGGCAGTTGCAGCCGGTTCAGAAGGGTGCGGATGTCGGCGCTCTGCGGGTGGCGGGCGGCCTCAAACCCGGCAAGAACCAGCGGGCGATGCGCCTTGGCGATGCGGTCGGCCAGTTCGCGCAACGCCGGATCGTCGGCGGCAAGGCCGGGCCGGGATACCGGCGTCGGAAGGGCGGGCTCCGGATCGGGGGCGGGCAGGGCAGCGATTTCCGGCGACAGGTCCAGATGCACCGGACCCATCGGCGCGGTCAGGGCCAGCCGGATCGCGCGCGCCACGGTGGCGGCAGCCCCTTGGGGGGCCACCTCAAAGCTGGCCTTGACCAAAGGTGCCAAAAGCGCGGTGTGATCAATGACCTGATGGGTATAGCGGCTGCGGCTGGCCCGATCGACCACCCCCGAAATCACGATCAGGGGCACATGCTCCTGCGCGGCATCGGCGATGCCATTTACCGCATTGGCCAACCCCGGACCCACGGTCGTGACCAGCAGGCCCGGCGTGCGGGACAGCGTGGCGTGGCCTGCCGCCATCATCGCAGCGGCGGTTTCATGGCGCGCCAGATGAAAGCCGATCCCGGCACGGGTCAGCGCATCCAGCAACGTCACCACCTCGCCACCCGGCATTCCGAAGGCGGCGGTGAGGCCATGGGCGGCAAGGGTGGCCGCGATGCTGTCCGCGACGCGGAGGGGGGCAGGCTGGGTCATCTTGAAACTCTCTGTGTCGTGAAGTGCGAAGCAAGGGGCGGTCGTCCCATGGTGAAGCCCGAAACCGGATGGGCAGGAGACAGACGATGAAGCTGCGCGCGATACTTCTGGCAATGGTGGCTCTTTGGCCAGAGGTAGCGGCGGCAGGGACGGGAGATTGCGGCGGCTTGACCGCACCTTGCACCGTGGCGGGCGGTCAGTATCTGATCGAGATGCCGCCCGGCCCGGCGCGCGGGGTTCTGGTATATTTCCACGGCTACAAAGGCTCTGCCGAACTGGCCCTGCGCCAGCAGCGCGATCTGGTTCAGGTGGCGCTGGATCATGGGCTGGCCTTCGCCGCGATTGATGGGCTGGACGGCACCTGGTCGCATCCCAATGCCGTGGCGCAGGACCGTGACGAGCAGGCCTTCATGGCGGCGGTGTTCGATGATCTGACCGGACGGTTTGGCTTTGGCGCCAAGCGCACGGTGTTGAGCGGCTTTTCCCAGGGCGCCTCGATGGCGTGGTACACAGCCTGTGCCCAAGGCGCGCGGGTGGCGGGAATGGTGACGTTTTCCGGTGTGTTCTGGAACCCGCTGCCGCAGCCCGGCGATTGCGGGGTGCCACCGCCGATGGTGCATTTCCACGGCCGGGCCGACCGGACCTTTCCGCTGGCGGGGCGTGCGATCGGAGCCAGCCACCATCAGGGCGACACATTCCGCAGCATCGCTATCTTGCGCCAGCGCGGGCAATGTGGCCCCGCCGTCGAAGAGGTCACGCTGGACGGGGTTCAATGTCAGGTGGCCCCCGGCTGCCTGCGCGGTGAAAGCGCGCTGTGCCTGCATGAAGGGGGCCACCGTGCCGATGCGGGTCAACTGGATGCGGCGCTGACCCGGCTGGGGTTCTAGACGGGTCAGCATCAGCGGTCAGGCCTTGCGCAAGGCGGTGGTTACAAAGGCCACCACCGTGCCGAACAGCAGATGTCCGACCAGCGAGGCCCAGGTCAGCGGGATGAAGCCCAGAAACGCCGGAAGGCCCGCGATCAGATGGGCCATGACGTAAAGGGCGAAAATCCACAGCCCGACGCCAAAGCCAAGGCCGGTCAGCAGCAGCGGCAGGTTCGGCAGGATCAGCCGTTGCAGGGGCCGGGCGATGAAAAGGAAGCCCAAGGGGTAAAATACAATGCCGACCACACCATGGATCACCTCGGCCAGAAAGCGGCTTTTGAGGCCGAAGACAGATTGAACCAGTCCTGCCGGTTCCAGCGGGCCACCGACCCAGAGGGGGGTGATGGCCCGCGCCCAGATCTCCCACGTCAGATCGGCGGCGAGGCCGGCCATCAGGACGGTGGCGATCAGGGCGGGGGTAAGGGCGGGGAAGAGCGGGCGGGTGGCGGGGGTGGTCGTGTCGGTCATGGTCATCGCGTTCTCCTGTAACGTGAGGCCCGGAGGCGCGGGGCGCGCAATGGGGCGGTACAGGGTGTTACGGAGAGGAGGTGTGGCCCGTTACAGCGGGGGGGCGGGAATGTGGGGCGTCACGGCGATGTGATGGGGGCAGGAGGGAAATTTCACGCGTGAAAATTTTGTCAGGTGGTTGATTTTGTTCGGGTTCGTTAGGAATGTTAGGGGATTGTTAAGGGTTTGGTTTGGGGGGGGTGCGTGATTTCACCCACCATTGCGGGCTTTGCGCGGTTCGTGGGGATGAAGGACCGTTGCACCATTGAGCACACCACCGGCCATGGTTCACCGACCTTGAGGCACCTGTGGCCCGGGCGGAAAAGGAAACGCCCTGCGTTTCCCCGCCCGTGCGTGCTGTTTCAGCCAGAGACGGGTCCGCCAGACACCCCGAGAGGCCAGCGCCTGCCCCTGCGGGCGAGAAGCGCCCGCCGATGGTGGGGCGGGCGCTGGCCGGGCCTTTGGGAGAGTGGCGGTGCAGGTTGCTGACGGATCCGCGTGGCTTCAGTCTAGTCTGCGAATAGCTGTGCCCTAAGAATCGACCAGGATGGGTCCGGCAGGATGCCCTCGTATTTTCTGCCAGTCCATGGAAGACCGCAAAAATTCCCCCTCTTTCTTAGCTCGGTTGGTGGGGGAAACGGGTTAAGTGGGCTTCCGGGACAAGAGGGTATAATTAAAGAGACGTCCCTTGGAAGGATGATCTTAATTCTCCGCGTTTCGAAAAGATTTGATTCATCAAATTGATATAATGGAACGCTGATCAATTGTGTAATTGAACTGCAGAAGCTGGGGTCAAGAAAGCTACTCTCTGCCTTCATTTCTGCATTTGGATGGAGCCATATTCTAGAGATCGTCTCAATATTTCTCGCGAAGTGCCATAATAAAAGCCATCCGGTCGCGGTAAGAGAGAAAACCTCACCAACTCGAGTCGCGCTGAATTTTTTCCGCGGCCTGAATGTCGCGTGGTCGTGCTGCCAGAGCAGGAAACCCTTTAGGTCAATAGTTCCCCCATCAAACTGGATGTATTGATTGTAGCGATCGAAAAATATTCGTTCGTGCTTTATTCCATTGATTATAGTAGATATTTCATCTTTTGCCGATTTGTGATGCTTTGTCGCAAGCTCGAAAAGGCCTCCAGACTTTATTTGGGTGTGCCTGTTTGGGTAGGCGGCGGTGATGCTATTTTTTACTTCCTCTAAGAACTTATCAAAGTACAGCAAGCTCATCTGGAGCGAGGATGCGATATCTATGGGCGAATCAACTGGAAAATTTATTATAGTTTCGTCATTGTAGTGAAGCGGAGAAAACCAGCTAAGCTTCCCAAGCCCAAATGTAAATGATTTAAGGTAACCCAGAAAATGGTTGGCCGAGTTGAAGAGTATGGCATAGCGCTGCGGCTCAATATCTTCTGGTAGCAGCGCCGAAAAGCATGGAAAGCTTGATATATTTGAGTCAGCAGAAAGTATGAGCTCCTGCGTTTTGACAGAGGGTTCTGCACCAAACGCAAGAGCTCTCATTTCATTACCGGCTGAACCGCTTGTACTTCACCCGCTTCGGCTCCAGCGCGTCGGGGCCGAGACGGCGGACCTTGTCGTCCTCATAGGCCTGGAAGTTGCCTTCGAACCATTCGACATGGGCATCGCCTTCAAACGCCAGGATGTGGGTACAGAGGCGGTCGAGGAAGAAGCGGTCGTGGCTGATGATGATGGCGCAGCCGGCGAACTCTTCAATGGCGGATTCAAGCGCTTGCAGGGTTTCCACGTCAAGATCGTTGGTCGGTTCGTCAAGCAGCAGGACGTTGCCGCCCGATTTCAGCAGCTTGGCCATGTGAACGCGGTTGCGCTCACCCCCAGACAGCAGGCCGACCTTCTTTTGCTGGTCGGTGCCCTTGAAGTTGAACGCGCCGGTGTAGACGCGGCTGTTCATCTGCATGTCGCCCAGGTGGATAACTTCGGCCCCGCCCGAGATTTCCTCCCAGACGTTCTTGTCCGGGTCTAGCGCGTCGCGCGACTGGTCGACATAGGCCAGCTTGACCGTGGTGCCCAGGGTAATGGTGCCTTCATCGGGCTGTTCCTGCCCGGTGATCATGCGGAACAGGGTCGATTTGCCCGCACCGTTCGGCCCGATGACACCGACGATGGCGCCCGGCGGCACGGTGAAGGACAGGTTTTCCACCAGAAGCTTGTCGCCCATGTGCTTCTTCAGCCCCTCGACCTCGATCACCTTCGAGCCGAGGCGTTCGCCGTTGGGAATGATGATCTGCGCGCTGCTGGAGCGTTCGAGCACGGTCTGGCCCGCCATTTCGTTATAGCGTGCAATCCGCGCCTTGCCCTTGGCCTGACGGGCCTTGGCGCCAGAGCGGATCCATTCCAGTTCCTTTTCCAGCGCCTTTTGCTTGGATTTGTCTTCGCGGGCCTCCTGCTGCATCCGCTTGGCCTTCTGGTCCAGCCAGGCGGAATAGTTGCCTTCGTAGGGTATGCCGCGACCCCGGTCGAGTTCGAGAATCCACGAGGTGATGTCATCCAGGAAATAGCGGTCGTGGGTGACGATCAGGATGGTGCCCTTGTAGTTGATCAGGTGCTTTTGCAGCCAGGCGATGGATTCGGCGTCAA
>CALRKX020000100.1:0-7302 GCA_943368305.1 Erythrobacter sanguineus | reverse complement strand
CCACGGCCAGCACACGGCGCGCCCCTTCGGCCAACAGGCCGCGGGTCAGCCCGCCGGGGCCGGGGCCGACCTCCAGCACGTCACAGGCCGACAGATCACCCGCAAGACGCGCGATTTTCGCTGTCAGGTTCAGATCCAGCAGGAAGTTCTGGCCAAGCTGCTTTTTTGCCACCAGATCATGCGCCTGAATGACCTCGCGCAGCGGGGGCAGGCCGTCAATCGTTGCCATTTCCACCCCGAACTGCTGCCATTTTCGCCGCCATCCGCAGGGCCGCCACCAGACTGTCGGGCCGGGCAATCCCCTTGCCCGCAATGTCGAATGCCGTGCCATGATCGGGCGAGGTGCGGATGAACGGCAGGCCCAACGTGACATTCACCCCTTCGTCAAAGGCCAGCGTCTTGATCGGGATCAGCGCCTGATCGTGATAGGCGCAGACCGCCGCGTCATAGCCGGCACGCGCGCGGGCGTGAAACATCGTATCGGCGGGCAGGGGGCCGCGCAGGGCAAAGCCTTCGTCGTGCAGCCGGGCGACAAGCGGAGCGATCCAGTCGATCTCCTCACGCCCCATGGTGCCGCCTTCGCCCGCATGAGGATTGAGGCCCGCAACCGCGATCACCGGGTTTTCCAGACCAAAGTCGCGGATCAGGCCCGCATGCGTCAGGCGGATGGTCTCTTCCAACAGGGCGGGCGTCAGGGCATCGGGCACCTCTGACAAGGCGATGTGGATGGTGGCGGGAACTACGCGCAAGGTGTCGCAGGCCAGCATCATCACCACGCGGTCAACCCCGGCCAGATGGGCCAGAAATTCTGTATGCCCCGGAAAGGCAAAGCCCGCCCCGTCCTTGAGCGCCTTTTTGTGGATGGGGGCGGTGCAGATTGCCGATGCCTCGCCGCGCATCACCAGCGCCACACCGCGTTCAATCGCTGCGATCACGCCGCGCGCATTTGCGGGGTCTGGCTGGCCGGGTATGGCCAGTCCGTCAAAGGTTTGCGGCAGCACCGGCAGGTGGCTGGCAGGCACCGACAGCGCATCTTCGGCACGCGCGATTTCGCGCAAGGCAGTGCCACGCGGCAGGTGGCGAGGATCGCCGATCCAGAAAAACGGCAGGCTATCGCCCAAAACGGCGCGCGCCGCCACGGCGATTTCCGGGCCAATGCCCGCAGGCTCGCCACAGCTCAAGCCGATCGGCCGCATCTTAGGGCGTCCGAATCTCGGCTTCGGATTTCAGCTCTTGCAGATAAAGATCGGCCAAAGAGCCCATCCGCTGGTTTTGCAACTGACGCCGGGCATCCTCACGTGACGGCATGAGGGCGGTATCCAGCCCCCGCCGGCAGACCATCAGGAAGACACGCCACCCGCCCCGCACCACAGAGGCAGAGCTTTCGCCGGGGTCCAGCAGGCTAAGGGGGCCAGCCACATCACCCGGAATCTGCCCGGCCGATTGTGTAAGCCGTTTCAGACGATCCGCAGACTGGCCCTTGGCCACGTCGAACAGATCGTCGCAGGTATCAACCTCTTTGCGCACCGCCGCCGCCGTTGCCAGCGCCGCCGCATCATTCGGTATCAGATATTCGGCATATTCGGTCTTGATCTGCTGTTCGGCGGCCGTGATCTGCTCGTCCGCGCGGTCCAGCACCATATAGATCGCAACGCTTTCATCGGTTTCGATGATGCGCGACACGGTTCCCGGTGCGGTGCCCTGCAACACGGCGCGGGTTTTTTCATCCAGCGCGGTCAGGCGTTGCCAGTCACGCGAGCCACCACCGCCGGCCGTCTTGCCTTGCGAATACTTGCGGGCTGCCGCTGCAAAATCGGCCTCTGACTTGATGGTCACCCGCAGTTTGCGCGCCAGAGCCAAAGAGCCAGAGCGCTCTTTGCCAGTGCCCGGAAGGATGATTTCGGCCAGACGCAGGGTCGGGACGGTTTCGGTTTTATACGCCTCCAACGCGCGGTCCACTTCGGCCTCGCTGATCGTGACGGTGCCTGCATAGCGGGCGCGCACCACTTCACGCCAGACCATGCCGGCGCTGACGAAATCGCGGAAGGTTTCCGGCTCTACCCCGCCCTGGCCAATGGCCTTGACGAATTCATCAGCCGACAGGTTGGCGCGGCTGGCGAATTCTTCCATGCCCGACTTGACCTGTTCGGCCGTAATCTTGATGCCCAGCCGTTTGGCTTCTGTCAGACGCAGGCGATCCTCGATCAGCGTGTCCATTGCCATTTTTTCCAGATCACCCGGCTGACGCAGGATTTCCATGAACTTGATGCGCTGGTCCAGCTCATACTGGGTAATTGCGCGGCCATTCACGGTGGCAACGGGGGCAAACTGGTTTGCCATCGCGGCGGGGCTGGTTACCGCAAAGCCGCCAGCCGCAAGAAGGGCCGCCACGCAAAGCCCGCGTGCAGCCGCGGCTACCGTCATCCGAGTGGTTTTATGCGCCTGTCTCATCGCCTGCCGTCTTCCATTGTCGCCGCCCGTGGTCTTGCCGCGGTGCCCGTCGCCTCGTTTCATGGTCAGCTCCGGCATTGCCGCGCGCTGCCCGCCTGTCCGCTGCCAAAGCCCAAAAGCTCTACCGACAGGCCGTATTCCGTTGTCGGCGTCACACTAGAGGAGGACGTGAACCGACGCGAGAGAGAAAGATCGACCGCAATACATTCATTGCGGAAGGTCAGGTTGCCCCCCAGCCGCGACGCGCGGTCCTGCACCAGATCATAGCGGCTGGTGACGCGTGCGTTCCAGCCGTCTGTTACCTTCATCGTGCTGTCGAACACCAGTTCCTCGGTGCGGATGGTGCGGCTTTCGGTCGGGTCGGCCTTGACATAGACATAGCCCCCCGACAGCGAATAGCGGTCGCCCGTCAACCCCAGGCGCAATTCGCCCTTGGTCAGCGACAGATCATCATCCAGCACCATGCGGTTGGTCAGCGACATGCCCCCCGGCAAGGAAACCTGCCAGGCCGCCAGCCAGTCGGATTGCGCACCCGACAGGCCCGAAGCCAGGTTGAACTGGCCCAGATCCTCGGCCCGCAGCACCCGGCCCGCGGTGATGCCAAGGGTCCAGCCATCGGGGTCGTGGCGCAGATAGTTGACGCCGATGTTGGCGCGCGCGCCGCGTTCCACCGCATCGGCACCGGGATAGCGGTTCAGCGCGAACAGGTTGCCTTCGTCGAATTCTACCAGCACCGAATCTTCGTTCGGGATCGTGTCGCTGCCGCCGGGGGCCAGAACCAGTTGCATCACCGGCTCTATCACCTGACCAGAGCCATCGGCGCCCGATTTCACCCAAGGCCAGCGCAGCTCGGCCGCCACCGCTCCCCACAGCCGGGCATCGGTGCCGTTCACAGCATCATCCTGCCCGATCGAATACAGATCGGCGCGTCCTTCCGCCATCAGCGCGCCCACCATGCCGCCGGGCATCATCCAGTCGCGCCGCCAGTCACCCCGCAATGAGGCGCGCGACGTGTCGCGGCCATCGGCGATGCCATCGCCATCGGTGTCGAGCGCAAAGGTAGAGGTGCGGGCATGGCTGTGCAGTTGCAGGGCCAGCCCGCCCTGTCCGCCAAAGGGACCATAGTTGAAACGCCGCGCCCAGGTCGCATCGGTGATGACCGAGGGGATGGTAGAGCCGTCATCACCGGCCCGCAGGGTCTGCACCCCGATCAACCGGGCCGAAATGTATTCGTCGCGCCGCGTGCGCGCGACTTCGGCCTCGCTCAACAGGCGGTCTTCGTCGCTGACGCCATAGTCCAGCAGATACCCGTCATCGCTTGCCAAGGCGGCATGAAAGGTAAGCCTGAAGCCGCGCGGCAGTTCGAACGCACCATCCGCCGTTGTGTATCCGCGCAGGTGATCGGGACGAATGTCGTCCCTTGCGCCATGAAGCATCAGCTCAAGATTGCCGGTCCTGAACTCTTGCCGATAGCGCAGATGCACGGCGCGGGTCGATCCGGTGGACAGGAAAGGCGTGATCAACAGATCGCGGCTGTCACCCAGCGTCAGGAAATAGGGCGTCCAGATGCCTGCACCGATCTTGGAACTGTTGGTCCATTTCGGCATCAGAAAGCCGTCGGCGCGGTGCAGTGTCGGATCGGGCATCCGCAGGCGCGGAATATAGAACACCGGCACCCCGCCCAGCCGGAACTGCGCGTCGCTGAAGTAAAGCTGGCGTTCCTGCTGGTCATGGACCACGCGGCTGGCGCGAATTTCCCACAGGGGCGTGTCGCCGCTTTCGCATATCTTGCAGGATGAGGCGGCAACCCGGCGCAAGGCCGTGTAGCGGCCACTGATGCGCTGCATGTCGGCAGCGGCCAGTTGCAACTGCTGGTCCAGCACGACGCGGGCAGAAGTGATCAGCCCTTCGGTCATGTCGGCCTTGAGGCTGGCCTGATCGGCCAGAACCACGGTGCCATTGCCATCGTCAATCCGGATCGGGCCGGAAATCTCCAGCCGGTCGGCAGCGCGGTCATAGACGACGCGCTGCGCGGTAAGCCGCTGGCCCTTGTAAAAGATTTCCACATGGCCATCAGCAACAAGAACCGTGTCCGACTGGATTTGCAGGCCATCGGCCACCAGCGTCGCCTTTTCCTGCGCCTGAAGCGGCGTGGTCAGGGCGGTGGTGATCAGCAGGCCAAGAAGGGCGGCAAAGCGGCGCATCAGCCATCCTCCACATGCAGAAGAAGTGCAATCGACAGCAGCAGGGCCGCGACGGGGGGGGTCCATGCTGCGGCCAGAATGGGAATCTGGCCGTTCTCGCCCAGCACCTGCGCAAAATTGCGCAGGAAGAACAGCGCGAATCCCGATGCCAGGGCCAAAAGCGTCAACTGACCGGTGCGGCCAAACCGGGCGTGGCGCATGGTAAAGCCCGCCGCCACCAGCACCATGGCACCTAGCAAGAGTGGCAGGGCAAGTTCCATCTGCATCCAGACCCGATAGTTGCGCGCCGAAAAACCGGCATCCTCCAGTTCCCGGATATACTTGGGCAAATCCCAGAAGGCGATGGTCGATGGCTCGCCAAAGCCGTCGCGGATGCGCTGAGGGGTCAGGTCGGTCGGCAGGCGGGTGCCGTCGGGCTGGGCCTTTGCCGTGGCTTCGGGGTTGGATGCGGTCAGATCCCAGTGCTTTGCACCGGTCAGAACCCAGTTGCTGGCCTGCAATTCGGCCGATTTCGCCTCGATCCGGCCAATCGCCAGACCTTCGGGTGAAAAGAGGAAGAAGGACACATCATCCAGCCTGCTGCCATCGGGCGCGGCGCGCGCGGCGCGGATGACCGACTGGCCCTTGTCATCCCCCTGCCGCATCCACAACCCTTCGGACGTGACCGACAGCACAGATTGACCCCCGGCATTTCCCGCCAGACGGGCGTATTCCTTGGAGGTCGCCGCCACCAGCGGGTCCAGCACCGCCACCGCCAGAAGCCCAACCACCAGCGCAGCGGCAAAGGGCGCCATCAGAAAGCGCAAGCCGGACCGGCCCGCCGCGCGCACCGCAACCAGTTCGGAAGATCGCGCCAGCGCCAGAAACAGCGCAATGGCCGACAGGATGACGATCAGCGGCAAAATACCATACAGGCTTTGCGGCGCGTTCATCAGCGCCAGATAGGCCGCCCGCGAAACCGCCATGTCGCCCGCGCCGCGGCGCAACTGATCAATGACATCGATCAGCAGCAGCAGCCCGAAGAACACTCCGAACACCAGCGCAAATGTCCAAAGAAAGCGGCGCGCAAAATAGAGGCTAAGGGTCATGCGGGCACCTCCGCGCCGCGCGGGCGGCGTTTCGGGCGCGCGGCCAGCCACAACAGCGCAAACCCGACCAGAAAGGCGACACAGGGCGCGGCATAGGCCCAGATCCAGCCTTGCGGCGATTGCAGGCCAAGGTCGGTCGCCGCCGTCGCCACGCCCTGAACTGCGATCAGCAACACCACTGCCACCCCGATCTGCCGCCACAGTCCGAACCGGCTGAACGCCCCGATCATCAGCGCGGCATAGCCGATCAGGGCAGAGCCAACCGCCAGCAGCGGTTGGGCAAAGCGCGAATGGCCATCAAAGCGGAACTCGGCCGCAGTTGCGCCGGTCTCTGTGATCAACGCCGGGTCGGCGCGCAGCAGGTCCGGCGTGGACAGTTCGTCAATCGTGCGCCGCTTGGGGCGGGTGTCGGCCATCAGTCCGGCGAAATCATAGGTGAAGTCGGCAAACCGGGTCAGCGTCAGCCGCTTGGTCGCAGTTTCGACCGTTTGGGCGGCCCCGTCGAACATCAGCAGCTTTGGTCCGCTGTCGGTGCGCGCGAACAACGCCTTTTTCGCGGTATAGACGGTGCGCTGGTCGGGCAGACGGTCATCGGCCAGGAACATGTCCAGCAACTCGCCCGTGGCGGCAATCTCGCGGATATAGAGCGTCAGGCCACGCGACGGATGGGTGAAGGTGCCCTCTGCCAGATAGCGGGCCGAGGCGTTCTGCGAAATCTCTGCCGTGCGTTCGGCCAGTGCCGCACGCGACAAGGGCACCAGAAGGTGCATCAGCACCCCCATCATCAAGGCGACGCACAGCCCGAACCACAGCACGGGCCGCGCCATCCGGTAGGGCGAAAAGCCGGTCGCCTGCATCACAACCAGTTCGCTTTCGCGCGTCAGGCGGTTGGCAACATAGACGGCGGCGGCAAAGGCCGACAGGGGCAGCACCAGCCGGATGACATTCGGCAGCGTCAAAAGCGAGAATTCCAGGAACACCAGCGCCGACTGGCCATCGCCGATCAACTGGTCAAACAGGCGCACCGCGCGGTTGACCCAATAGACAGCCACCATCACAAGCGAGAAAAAACCAAATACCGCAAGCAGTTGCGATAACAGGTATCGGTCAAATCTCGGCACGCCCCACAGCCTTTGTTTTTATCGTTGCGCACAGCTTAGAGCAAATGGTCGCAAAGGAAAACTCGTATCTGGCAAAGGGCGGGGGCCTTCGCTAGCCTTGCGCGGAACCCTGCGCGACCTTGGGTCGTGCGCTTGCCGGAGAATACCATGACCACCCCCGTCGCCATTACCTTTGATGCGCCCGATCTGGACGGGCTGGCCCAGCGCAAGGGGCGCATCGCCCTGATCTGCGACGGGGCCTTGCCTGCGACCCCGGCTGCCCGCCGGATCGACCGGCAGATGCGCGGCGGGCTGGCACGGGCGCTGGCCTCTGACGCCTGGGGCAAGATGAAGCCGGGGGATGCACTGGATCTGGCCTTTCCTGCCGGGTTGGCGGCGGATGCGCTGCAACTGGTGCGGTTGCCCAAAAAGGCCACCGCCGCAGAGGCGCGCAAGGCG
>CALRKX020000099.1:0-7323 GCA_943368305.1 Erythrobacter sanguineus | reverse complement strand
ATGCGGTGGTTGGTGGAGCCAGGGAGGATCGAACTCCCGACCTCTTGAATGCCATTCAAGCGCTCTCCCATCTGAGCTATGACCCCATTCCAATCATCCGACGCTTGGGCCGCGTCGTGGGCGCTGTTTAGGGGCAGGCGCGGGGGGGTGCAAGAGAGAAAATGCACTTTTTCGCGGCTGCCCCAAAACTTGATTCAGTGCTCTTCCTCGTCGCCCGCAACATCGGCCAGCTCGTCGAGCGAGACGTTGTCATCGGCGTCATCTTCCAGCAGTTCGTCGTCCAGCTCGCCATCTGGCGTGGCGGCGGCCAGCAGTTCGTCATCGGCCTCCAGATCATCCACCAGAACATCATCGTCCTTTTCGGGGACGGCGCGGCTGATCACGGCGGCTGCCATCTTGCGACGGGCAGATTCGATATCGACGACTTCGCCGGTATAGGGCGAGACGACGGGCACACGGTTCAGGTCATAGAACCGCTTGCCGGTGGTGGGGCAAATACGCTTGGTGCCCCATTCTTGCTTGGGCATGGTCTTCCCTTTATCACAAGGCTCGGTTTCGAGAGTCGGGACCGCTTGCCACAAGCCTTGACCACTGTCAAAGGCTTTGTCTGCATGGTTGCGGTATGGCCCCATGTGGCTATTCTGACGGTCCTTCGCAAGAGGTTTCATGCCCGTTCTTCCCGGCCTGCCAGATCTGGATATCACGCTGCGCCGTTCGGCGCGGGCGCGGAGGTTTTCGCTGCGGGTGTCATCGCTTGACGGGCGGGTCACGCTGTCGATGCCCGCCCGTGCCCGCGAGGCCGAGGCGCTGGCCTTTGCCCGCGCGCAAGAGGGCTGGCTGCGCCAGGCGCTGGCGCGGGTGCCACAGGGGGCCGAGGTGGCGATGGGTGGCGAAATTCCGTTCGAGGGAAAACCCCTGCGGCTGATGCCCGGCAGCGGCCGCGCCATTCGGGTCGAGGGCGATTCGCTGCTGGTGCCCGGTGATCCGGCGCAGGCGGGTGCACGGGTGGCGGCCTGGGCGCGGGCGCGGGCGCGCGACCGGCTGGCAGAGGCGGCCGACCGCTATGCCGCCCAGATCGGTCGCAAGGTCGCGCAGGTCGCCCTGCGCGATACGCGGTCGCGCTGGGGGTCATGCACGGCGGATGGGCGGCTGATGTTTTCGTGGCGGCTGATCCTGGGGCCGCCTGCGGTGCTGGATTATGTTGCGGCGCATGAGGTGGCCCATCTGGTCGAGATGAACCATTCGCCCGCGTTCTGGACGGTGGTAGAGCGGCTGTATCCCGGCTGGCAGGTGCCGCGCGCCTGGTTGCGCCGCCACGGGTCGGCCCTGCATGCGATAAGGTTCTGAGGATGACGATCACCCCCCGCCTTGCCGACCCGAATGCCGCCGCGCATGAGCGGGTGTACCGCACCCTGCGCCAGCAGGTGATGCACGGCGAACTGGCGCCCGGTCAGTCGCTGACCTTGCGCGGTGTGGCCGAGATGTTCGGCGTGTCGATGACCCCCGCACGCGAGGCGATGCGGCGGCTGGCGGCAGAGGGGGCGTTGACCATCTCGAACTCGGGCCGCATCGCCACGCCGGAGCTGACGCCCGAACGGATCGAGGAACTGGCGCAGGTGCGCGCGCTCTTGGAGCCCGAAATGGCCTCTCGGGCGCTGCCGCGGGTGCATTTCGCGCTGATCGACCGGCTTGCTGCGATCAACCAGTTGAATCAGGAGGCGGTGATGAACCAGGACGCCATCGCCTATGTGCGCAGCAATCTGGAGTTTCACCGCACCCTTTACCTGCGTGCTCAAACCCCCGCCATGCTGGCGATGATCGAGACGGTCTGGCTGCAACTGGGGCCGACCATGCGGGCACTTTACCAAAAGATCCGGCGGCGCGAGATGCCGCAGCACCACCGTCATATTCTGGCGGCTCTGCGGGCGGGGGATGAGCCGGGGTTGCGGCTGGCGATCAGGACCGATGTGACGCAAGGGTTGCGGCATCTGATTTCCTGAGCGGCCCAGACTTTCTGGTGCCCTTCTTTCTGGTGCCCGCTATGGAAAGACCGGGGGGCTGTCAGCCCCCCGGACCCCCCGAGGATATTTGGGCCAGTATGAAAGGCTCAGGCGTGAATGGCGCCCAAGCCACAGGCCAAGGCCGCCTCGCGCACCGCTTCGGAATAGGTCGGGTGGGCGTGGCAGGTGAGCGCAAGGTCTTGCGCGCTGGCACCGAATTCCATCGCGACGCAAACCTCGTGGATCAGATCGCCCGCGCCCGGCCCGATGATGTGGCAGCCGAGGATGCGGTCGGTCGCGGCATCGACGATCAGCTTGACGAAGCCATCGGCCTGAAACACCGCCTTGGCACGGGCGTTGCCCATGAAGGGGAACTTGCCGACCTTGTAGGCGCGGCCCGCTTCCTTGAGCTGTTCTTCGGTCTTGCCGACCGAGGCGACCTCTGGCGTGGTATAGACCACGCCGGGGATCACGTCGTAATTCACATGGCCATGCTTGCCGGCTATGATCTCTGCCACGGCCATGCCTTCATCCTCGGCCTTGTGGGCCAGCATCGGGCCGACAATGGCATCGCCGATGGCGTAAAGGCCGGGAACCGAGGTGCGGAAATGGTCATCGGTCTTGATCTGGCCACGTGGCAGCATTTCCACGCCCAAAGCCTCCAGCCCCAGACCGGCGGTATAGGGTTTGCGCCCCGTGGCGACCAGAACGGTATCGGCGGCGATGGTCGTCTCGCTGTCATCCTTGCGCAGTTTGTAGGTCACTTTCGCGCCCGTCGCATCGGTCTCCACCTTTTGCACGGCGGCACCCAGGATGAACTTGAAGCCCTGTTTCACAAGGATTTTCTGGAAGGCCTTGGCCACCTCGCCGTCCATGCCGGGGGTGATGGCGTCAAGGTATTCGACCACGGTGACCTCTGCCCCCAGCCGGGCATAGACCGAGCCCATTTCCAGCCCGATCACGCCCGCGCCGATCACCACCAGTGACTTCGGGATAGCGCCAAGGGTCAACGCGCCGGTCGAGGTGACGACCACCTTTTCATCCACCACTACGCCCGGCAGGCTGGAGGGTTCGGAGCCGGTGGCCAGGATGATGTTCTTCGCGCTGTGAACCTCGTCTCCCACCTTGACCTGACCGGCGGCCGGGACCGAGCCCCAGCCTTTCAGCCAGGTGACCTTGTTCTTCTTGAACAGGAATTCGATGCCCTTGGTGTTGCCGTTCACGACATCCTGCTTGTAGGCCAGCATCTTGCCCCAATCGACCGTGGGCGCACCGCCCATAAGGCCCATCTTTTCAAAGTTCTCATGCACTTCATGCAACTGGTGCGTGGCATTCAAGAGCGCCTTCGACGGGATGCAGCCGATGTTCAGGCAGGTGCCGCCCAGTGTTTCTCGCCCTTCGACGCAGGCGGTTTTCAGGCCAAGCTGCGCCGCGTGAATGGCTGCGACATAGCCGCCGGGGCCGCCGCCGATGACGATCACGTCAAAATCTGCCATGTGTAGTCTCCTTTTGCGGACCGAAGGCCGGGGGCTGTCTGCCCCCGGACCCCCGAGGATATTTTTGAACAGATGAGAGGGGTCAGAGAAGGGCTGACACCAGAAGGGTAAGGGTTGAGGCAAGCCCCACCATCCAGATGACCGAGCGCCAGGGGGCCAGACCATAGGCATAGGCGGGAACATAAAGGATGCGGGCCGCGACATAGACCCAGGCGGCGACGGCCGTTATTGGGGTAGACTGGCCAGAGATTGCGATGATCAGGGCGGCGGGGGCAAACATGGCAAGCCCCTCGAACCCGTTGGTCACGGCCCGCATCAGACGACCCAGCCGGACCGAGATCGGGGGCAGTTTGCCATCGCGCGGCCCGGTTGTGACGCGAGGTCCAAGTTCCAGATTTCCGACCACAGAATAGGCCCCGATCGTGAGGCTCTGGATCAGCACGGCACAGGCGAGGGCGGTGAGTTCGGGGGGCATGATCTAGACCGTTTGAAGGAACTGGGCGGTGAGGCCGTGGCCAAGGGCGGATTGCTTGGCCAGCCAGTCCTGCGCGCGTTTGCGGTTTGAGACTTCGAACAGGACCAGCATGGCGGCGTTGTCACCCTGCCAGATTTGCAGCGTGGACAGGCCGGCATCGGCGATGTTCTCGGACTCCGCATCGAAGGCGGCTTTCCAGGTGGGGTAGTCGGGGGCGGTGGTCTGGATCAGGAGTTGCATGGCGGGTTCCTACGCAGAGCGCACATATGATGCTGGCATTCGTCCGCTGAGAATAAGTCGAGCAAAGCCACCGTCACAGGCAGGGGCCGTGCCACTTTGGAAAATGAGGTCGCGGCTTTCATACATCACTGTTGTCAGAGTATCTTCAACACGCCCTATCACGGATTGCAGTATCCTGATCTGAACGATGCCCAACATGACGCCCAAGGTAAATTGTGCCAGCCCAGTATAAGCGCCCGTCGTAGGCCATTCGACGTTTGACCGGGTGGCCATGAGGCCGAAAAAACAGGCAAGAGAGGCAATGTAGGCTTCCTGATCATGGCGCGACAAAAGGCCGATCGACCAGATCAGCAAGCCAGCAGCAGTGACCTGCAATATCGCAATAAACACCAAGAGCCCCGCAAAGCTGTTGCTGGGCACCTGTGCCAGCCCAAGGGATACGGCAATTACACCAAAGAGGATGGTGGAGGCTAACGCCACCATGGTCAGTCGCCATATCCCAAGGGCTAGCAAGGGCTTTCTCACAAATCCATCAGCAACCGGCGCGGGTCTTCCAGCGCTTCCTTGACGCGCACGAGGAAGGTCACGGCGCCTTTGCCATCGACGATGCGGTGATCGTAGGACAGGGCAAGATACATCATCGGGCGGATGACGATCTGGCCGGCAACCACGACCGGGCGGTCCTGGATCTTGTGCATGCCCAGAATGCCCGATTGCGGCGGGTTCAGAATGGGCGAGGACATCAGCGAGCCGTAAACCCCGCCGTTCGAGATGGTGAAGCTGCCGCCCTGCATTTCGGCCATGGTCAGCTTGCCGTCGCGGGCGCGCAGGCCCAGTTCGGCGATTTTCTTTTCAATGGCGGCAAAGCCCATCTGGTCGGCATCGCGCACGACCGGCACCACAAGGCCGGTCGGCGTGCCGACGGCGACGCCCATATGGACGTAGTTCTTGTAAACCACATCCTGGCCGTCGATCTCGGCGTTGACTTCCGGGACTTCCTTCAGCGCATGGATGCAGGCCTTCACGAAGAAGGACATGAAGCCCAGCTTGACGCCGTGCTTCTTTTCAAACTGGTCCTTGTAGGCGTTGCGCAGCTCCATGATACCGGACATGTCCACCTCGTTATAGGTGGTCAGCATGGCGGCGGTGTTCTGCGCGTCTTTCAGGCGGCGGGCGATGGTGGCGCGCAGGCGGGTCATCTTGACGCGCTCTTCGCGGGCCGCGTCATCGGCGGCAACCGGGCCGCGCGGAATGGCGGCAGGCGCGGGGGCAGGGGCCGCAGCGGCGGTGGCCACGGCGGTCGCGGCGCGGGCCACGTCTTCCTTCATGATGCGGCCATCGCGGCCGGTGCCTTGCACCTGCGCCTCGGTCAGGCCAGCCTCGGCCATGGCTTTTTTGGCGGCCGGGGCGTTTTCCACGTCTTTGGCTGCGGGCGCCGGGGCGGGGGCTGCGACCGGGGCGGCAGCCGCTGCGGCGGGCGCGGGGGCCGCACCAACCGCGCCTTCGGTCACAATCGCCAGCCGCGCATTGGCCGCCACCGTCGCGCCTTCGGCGGCGATGATCTCGGCCAGCACGCCGGAAACCGGCGAGGGCACCTCGACCGAGACCTTGTCGGTCTCCAACTCGCACAGCATCTCGTCTTGCTTGACGGTATCGCCCACCTTCTTGAACCAGGTGGAGACAGTCGCCTCGCTTACGCTTTCGCCCAGGGCGGGCACCATAACGTCGGTCATGTTACTCTCCTTACCCCCGGGCGATCAGCCCAAGGCCTCTTTCACGAGGGTTTCCTGTTCATACTTGTGACGGCTGGCCAGACCCGTGGCGGGCGAGGCGCTGGCCTTGCGGCCGGCATAGCGGGCGCGGGTGGTCTTGGCGCCAAGCTCTGTCAGAATGGTTTCCAGTTCCGGCTCGATGAAGGACCAGGCCCCCTGGTTCTTCGGCTCTTCCTGGCACCAGACGAATTCGGCCCCCTTGAAGCGCGACAGTTCGGCGGCCAGTGATTGCTTGGGCACCGGGTAAAGCTGTTCGACGCGCAGAAGGTAGGTATCGTCCTGCCCGCGTGCATCGCGTTCGGCCAGCAGGTCGTAATAGACCTTGCCCGAACACATCACGACCCGCTTGATCTTGCCATCGGCCTTCAGCTTGAGGGTCGAGTTGCCGCGTTCCGCATCATCCCACAACACGCGGTGGAAGGTGGAGCCATCGGTGAAATCCTCGGCCCGCGAAATTGCCATCGGGTGACGCAGCAGCGATTTCGGCGTCATCATGATCAGCGGTTTACGATAGTTGCGGTGCAACTGGCGGCGCAGGATGTGGAAGTAGTTCGCGGGGGTAGAGCAGTTCGCCACGATCCAGTTGTCTTCCGCCGAAAGTTGCAGAAAGCGTTCCAGACGGGCCGAGGAATGTTCCGGCCCCTGACCTTCAAAGCCATGCGGCAACAGCACGACAAGGCCCGACATGCGCAGCCATTTGCTCTCACCAGAGTTCACGAACTGGTCGAACATAATCTGCGCGCCATTGGCGAAATCGCCGAACTGGGCTTCCCACAGGGTCAGGGCGTTGGGTTCGGACAGCGAATAGCCGTATTCAAAGCCCAGCACCGCATATTCCGACAGCATCGAGTCGATCACCTCATACCGCGCCTGTCCGGCCCGGATGTGGTTCAGCGGGTAGTAACGCTCTTCAGTGGTCTGGTCGATCCAGCCGGAATGGCGCTGGCTGAAGGTGCCGCGCGTGCAATCCTGCCCCGACAGACGCACCGGGAAACCTTCGACCTGCAAAGAGCCGAAGGCGATCGCCTCGGCTGTGGCCCAGTCGAACCCCTTGCCGGTTTCGAACATCGCCTTCTTGGCCTCAAGCTGGCGGGCGACGGTCTTGTGGATTTCAAAGCCGTCGGGAATCCGCGTCAGGCCCACACCGATCTCGGACAGCGTTTCCGCCTTGATGCCGGTGTCCCCACGGTCATAGCTGGCGCGGTCCTCGGCCGACAGCGACTTCCAGCGGCCATCCAGCCAGTCCGCCTTGTTGGGCTTGTAGGTCTTGCCGGCCTCGAACTCTTCGTTCAGCCTGGCTTGGAACGCGGCCTTCATATCCTCGATCTCGCCTTCGGGGA
>CALRKX020000098.1:0-7433 GCA_943368305.1 Erythrobacter sanguineus | reverse complement strand
CGATGTCATCAAGTGCGGGGCGCAAAGCCTCGGCCAGCTTTTCTCCGGCATCGGTGGGCGCGACAGTGCGGGTGGTGCGGTTCAGCAGGCGCAAGGCCATCCGCTCCTCCAGCCGCTTGACGGTATGGCTGAGTGCCGATTGCGAGGTACCCAGACGTGCCGCAGCGCGGGTGAAGCTGCGCTCTTCATAGACGGCAAGGAAGGCGATCAGATCACCCAGCTCATCACGCTTCATTCGTGAAACCCTGATATGGTTCGCTGGGCCATTCATATCAGGACTCCATGTGTCTTGACTATGCGCCGATCCATTGCACGCAAGCAGATCAGCAAGGTCGGTGCGGACCCGCGCAGGCTTTTGCGACAGTGGCTGGTTGTCGATGTCACACACGGCGTCCAGATCACCGGGGCGGCCTGCCGCGAGTGCCGCACACAACGGCATGAGGTCGGTCTGCTCGTGCCCTTCACCGGGGACATTCTTTCAATCAGCACCCACGCGATCTGGCCCCGCCCGCCGGCCCCATCGCATTCACGGCCAGGACAGCGGCATCAATACCTTGCACGGCGGGCGGCAAGGTCTCGGGTCGCGTGATATCGCCGATCACAGGTTCGACGCCTTCAGGCAAGGCGCGCCGGGCGTGGGCCGCATCGCCGACCAGCGCCCGAACCCGGTATCCCCGGCGCGGCACCTCATCCATAACCGGCTGGCCGATGCTGCCGGTTGCGCCGATTGCAGGAAGGGCAGCGGGTCTTTGGTCATGGGACGCTCTATTCTGCATCACTGTGCCCGCGATGCCTTGTCGGCGGGCAGGACAAACAGCAGCGTCACGACAAGGCCCGCCACCTGAAGGATGGCCGCGCCGTAAAGCCCCGCCGAAATTCCATGCGCCAGCGTCGCGTCGGATGCGGGCGCGCCACGCATCGCCGCCGCGAATACGGTGACCAGCACCGCCAGCCCCACTGTACCGCCCAGTTGATGCGCCGCGTTCACCAGCCCCGAGGCAGCACCCGCATCCTGCGGTGCAACCCCGCGCACGCCCGCAACCGTCAACGGTGCCAATGCCGAGCCGTTGCCCAGCCCGATCAGCAGCATCGGCAAGCCGACAGCCAGCAGATAGCCTTGGGCCGCCCCGGCCTGCGCCAACCAGACAAGGCCAGCCGCCGCACAGGAAAAGGCCCCGGCCAGCACAATCCCGCCGCCAAAACGGCGCAGCAGGCGCGGCAACGCCAGTGAGACCAGAAAGGTCACGACGGTCATCGGCAGGAAGCCAAAGCCCGCCTCTACCGGCGTCATGTGCAGCACGCCCTGCATGAGTTGCGTGCTGAAGAAGAAAAAGCTGACCATCGACCCGACGAACAGCGCCCTTGCGGCATAGGCACCAGACCTCACCCGGTTGGCGAACAGGCGCAGCGGCAGCAGGGGTTCGGCTGTGCGGGCCTGCATCCACAGGAAAGCAGCGATCAATCCGGCTCCGATGCCGACAGTGGCAAGCGTCAGCGGATCGTGCCAGCCGGTGGTCGCGGACCGGACGATGCCGTAAACCAGCCCACCCATGCCAAAGGTCGAGGTGATGGCCCCCGCAACATCCACCCGCCCGCCCGAAGGTGCGCTTTCGGTCAAAAGACGTGAGGCGGCCAGATAAAGGGCCACGCCAACCGGCACATTCATCAGGAATCCGACGCGCCAGGAGATCCACCCGGCGAAAATGCCGCCCAGAACCAGGCCCAGGCTGGCCCCCACCCCCGCGGTCGCTGCATATTGCGACAGGGCGCGGTTGCGCTCTTCTCCTTCGGCGAAATGGGTGGACAACAGCGCCAGCGTGGTGGGCGCAAGGATGGCAGCCCCGATCCCCTGAACCCCGCGCGCCACCAACAGTGTCGCCGGGTTCGGGGCCAGCCCGATTGCCAGCGACGCCAGCGTGAACAGCGCCACCCCCGCCAGATAAACCCGCCTGCGCCCGAACAGATCGCCCGCCCGCGCGCCCAGCATCAGCAAGCCGCCAAAGGCCAGAGTATAGGTGTTCTGCACCCAACTCAGCCCCGTGGGGCTGAAGCCCAGCCCGTCACGAATATCCGGCAGGCCAGTGATCACGATCGAGGTATCCAGCAGGATGATCAGATAGCTGGCCAAGACCACGATCAGCACCGCCTGCTTTTGCCGCAAGGCATAAACCGGCTCATCCGCTCCGGCGATGCCGGTCGGCTCGTTCAGAATGGCGCTTGTCATTCTTGCTTTCCTAGCCCTGCTGTGCCGCGTAATCGGCGTCGCTGACATGCTCCAGCCAATCGACCACCTTGCCATCCTGCGCCTCGGCAATCGCGACATGGGTCATGGCCACCGTTGGCGATGCCCCGTGCCAGTGCTTTTCGCCGGGTGCGAACCAGACCGTATCGCCGGGGCGAATCTCCTCGACCGGGCCGCCCTCACGCTGCGCAAGCCCAAGGCCGGCCGTGACGATCAGCATCTGTCCCAAGGGATGGGTGTGCCAGGCCGTGCGCGCGCCGGGCTCAAAGGTGACAATGGCCCCTCCGGCGCGGCCCGGTGCCGTGGCGCTGAACGGGGTGTCGATCCGCACAGTGCCGGTGAACCAGCTTGCCGGGCCACGGGCCGAAGGCGATGTGCCGTTGCGTTTGATATCCATCATCGTTCCCTTAAACCCGAAGCAACGTCTTGATCGCCCGGCGTTCATCCATCGCGCGATAGCCTTCGGCCACATCGGCCAGCGGAATTTCAAGATCAAAAACCTTGCCCGGATTGATCTTGCGGCTCATCACCCTGTCCATCAGATCGGGCAGGAAACGCCGCACCGGGGCCGGCCCGCCCATCAGGCCGCGCTGGGCAAAAAACAGTTGCGCGCCATCAAACGTCACGCCATGCGGCACCCCGACATAGCCGATCATGCCACCCGGGCGGGCCGCATAGATCGCCTGTCGCATCGACTGATCGGTGCCGACACATTCCAGAACGGCATCCGCGCCGACATTGCGGGTAAGCTCTTTGATCTTTGCGATGCCATCTTCGCCCCGTTCTGTGACGATATCGGTTGCGCCAAAGTCCAGCGCCAGATCCTGACGGGTCTTGTGGCGGCTCATCACGATGATGCGCGCGGCCCCCAACTGTTTGGCGGCCAGAACTGCCATCAGACCGACTGCGCCATCGCCCACAACCGCAACGGTCGAACCGGGCTGCACCCGTGCCGCATCTGCCGCATACCAGCCGGTGCCCAGCACATCCGATGCCGCCAGCAGGTCGGGGATCAGATCCTCTGACGGCATGCCCGGCGTGGCGACCAATGTGCCATCGGCCAGCGGAACACGGGCCCGCGGGGCCTGCGCGCCGCGCATAAACTCGATATTCTCGCAGGATGACTGGAACCCGTAGCGACAATGCGGGCAGGTATTGTCGGAGATGCAGAACGACCCCACGACGAACTGCCCTGGCTTCACGCTGGTGACGGCGCTGCCAACCTCTAGCACCACGCCACAATATTCGTGGCCCATGGCTTGCGGCGCGCTGACAGGCTGCAAGCCGCGAAAGGGCCACAGGTCCGACCCGCAGACGCAGGACGCCGCCAGCCGGATGATCGCATCGGTCGGCTTTTCGATCCGTGGCTCTGGCACATCCTCGAAACGGATATCGCCGGGGCCGTAAAGCATGGTTGCCAGCATCTGACACCTCCTGTTCGTAACTGACACCAATATACGCGGCAGAGACCGATCGGATTAGTCGCTAAATCCGGCATGGGTTTATGAACAGGCCATATGAATGCCAGAGTGGTCCGCCCCCCTCCCGGAATATCGCCTGATGGTCCTTTTGGTGTCACGGGAGGACCGATCCGGCGCGGATGCGTAACCCGCGCCAGACCGACATTCGGACAAGGAACCCTGCCAAGCAACGGGCCTCAGCCCAGAACGCTGGCCAGCGTGACCGGCAGGCCGGTCTTGGCAGATTGCGTGGCAGCCTCTGCCATCGCAAGGGCAGCCACACCGTCCGCAAGCGTCACCGGCAAGGGCGTGCCCGTGGTCACGGCAGCGACAAAGGCGGCCCATTCGGCGCCATAGGCGGTCATGTAACGCTCCAGGAAAAAGTAGGTGGGCTTTGCGCTGGTCACCCCTTGGGTGGTGGATTTGACCACGGTGTTTTCCAGCATGTTCTGTGCCTGCAACAGCCCGTCAGACCCCAACAACTCAACACGCTGATCATAGCCGTAAACCGCGCGACGGCTGTTCTTGATCACCGCGATGCGACCGTCGGCATAGCACAGGGTTACAACAGCGGTATCCACGTCGCCCGCTGCCCCGATCGCCGGATCGACGACAGAGGTGCCAACCGCCGCGACGCTGACCGGAGCAGCCCCCATGATGTAGTTTGCCATATCAAAATCATGGATCATCATGTCGCGGAACAGTCCGCCCGACACCTTGATATAGGCCACCGGCGGCGGGGCCGGATCGAATGAAGTGATCGAGAGAAGCTCTGCCTTGCCAATCTCGCCCTTGTCAGCGGCGGCTTTCAGCGCGGCAAAGTTCGGATCAAAGCGGCGGTTGAAGCCGATCATCACCGGCTTGCCATTGCGGGCCGCAACCGTCTGACAGGCCAGCGCATGGGCCAAAGACAAATCCACCGGCTTTTCACACAACACGGCCTTGCCCGCAGCTGTGGCCCGCTCGATCAGGTCGGAATGGGTGTCGGTCGAGGTGGCGATCAGCACCGCATCAATCGCCGGGTCGTTCAGAATGGCCTCCGTGTCGCGCGCTTCGGCCCCATATTGGCTGGCGAGGCGGGCGGCAGCTTCGGTGTTGATGTCCGACACGGCGACGAGGGTCGAACCAGGGTTCGAGGTGATGGCGGTGGCATGAACCCCCGCAATGCGCCCGGCACCCAAAAGGCCAACGTTCAGCATATTCTTTTCCTTTGTCACAATCGCCCGACAGGCAGGATAAAACGCCTCCCCTCCCCTGAACGGAGGGGGGAAGGGGTTGGGGGGCAGGCGGTCTACAGGCCAAGCCCGGCCATCAGAGCCGCGAACTCGTCGTCCTGCATCGCCACATTGTGCTGTGGCTGCGGATAGGCGCCGGTGTTGACATCGGCGATGAATTCCTTGAACGCGGCCACCCGCTCGGCCTGCAACCGGGCATGTTCGGCGGCAAAGTTGCGATAGGTCTTGGCGTGGCGGGGCTTGTGTCCATCGGTGCAGCCAAGAACATCCTCGGCAAACAGATATTGCGCATCGGCACCGGGGCCAGCGCCCATGCCCAGCATGATCATCGGCGTGTTGGCCGAAATCAGCGCGCCAAGCCGGTCGGGCACCACCTCCAACTCGGCCCCGAAACAGCCGATAGCCTCCAGCCGCTTGACGTGATCCCAGACCGCCCGCGCCTCGGCTGCGGTCTTGCCCACCGCGCGCCAGCCGGTCCAGGTGATATAGGACGGGATCAGCCCGACATGGGCGATCACCGGCATGTGGTTGTCACACAAGGCTTTTTGAATATCCAATGAGGCGGCACAGTAAAAGCAATCGCCCCCCATCGCGGTGAACTTGAACGCCGCGCGCAGGTAATCCTCGGCCGTGACCAGCCCGCCATGGGGGCCGAACGGCAGACCCACCTGCACGAAACAACGCCCCGCCGCCTCGCGCATCTCGGGGCTGAAAAAGCGACCTTCAATCGACAGCATGTGTATGCCCGCCGTATCCGCCGCCGCCGCCTCTTCCAGCGTGGTGACATACAGCATCGAGATCTTTTCGCTCTGCGCCTTCATCGCGCGCATATCGTGAACGGTGGGGCGGTTTGCCTTGTGGACCATGATAAGACCCTGCCCTTCTTAAACTGAAAAGGCGGTACGGAAGGCTTCCAGGGCAGCCTCCTCATCGCCCTTGGCAAAACTTTCCAACCCCACCGGCCCGGCATAGCCCATGACCTTCAACGCCAGTGCCACACCGCGATAATTGATCTCGCCCGTCCCCGGTTCATACCGCCCCGGATTGTCGGCCACCTGCACCTCGCCAATCCACGGCAGGCATTTTTCGCACCAGCGGACCAGATCGCCCTCTCCGATCTGGGTGTGGTAAAGGTCCAGATTGATACGCAATTCCGGCCGGTTGACCGTCGAGACCAGCGCCAGCACATCAGCCGTGCTGCAAAGGGGCACCCAGGATGATCCAGCAGATTCAGGTTTTCCAACGTGAACACCACGCCCATCTCTGCCCCCAGATCGGCGATGCGGGTCAGCGTGTCGCGCGCCTTCAGCCACATCGCACCTGTCACCCGGTCGGTCTGCCAGACCGGAATGCCGCCATCGCCCAGGCCGGTGCCGTGCAGGTTCAGCCGATGAACCCCAAGCTGCCTGCCCACCGCCGCTGTTTCACGGGCCGAGGCCAGCAGCATGTCAGCCCCCGCATCATCGGCCAGCCGCCCTTCCAGATAGCCATTCATGATGGTGAACGTGGCCCCTGTCGCCTCCAGCGCTGCCAGATCATGCGCGGGCCAGTTCCACAGGCCGACGCCAAAGCCCATCTCTTTCAAGCGGCTGGCGCGCCACTCGATAGGCCGGTCGCGCCACAGCATTTCCGCACAGGCGGCCAGTTGGAATGTCATGTCAGACCTCGATCCAGACTTCGCCGTTCTCAACTCGGACGGGGAAGGTTTTCAGGTTGATGCAGGCCGGCGCGCGTTTTGCCTCGCCGCTGCGATAATCGAAGGTGGCGTTGTGCTTGGGGCATTCGATGGTGCCCTCCATCACCAGCCCGTCACACAGGTGAACGTGTTCGTGGCTGCAAATGCCGTCCATGGCGAAGAACTCATCCTCCTCGCTGCGCACGATCACAAAGGTTTGCGCGCCATGGTCAAAGCGGATCAGGTCATCAGGCTCGATATCATCGGTGGCGCAAGCGCGGGTCCAGGTTGGCATGTCGACTCTCGTGGTTCGGTGAGGTGGGAGGCCGGGCCGGGAAATACCCGGCCCGGTTGGGGGTGCGACCGGCCTACTGTGGAGAGGGCCAGTCGCAACCGGGCGCGCGATGTGGAGACCGCAGCCCGTGTCAATGCGCCGCAACAGGCGGCGGGTGGCCGTCATGGCTGGCCATATAGCCTTCGATCTCGGCTTCAAGGCTGGCCATGCTGGCACCACCTGCCATCAGGTCCGTGATCTCTTCGCGGCTTTTCTCACCCTTCTTGAAATCTGCGGCGACAGCCCCGCGGATCAGCACGGCGAAATGGTCGCCCACTGCCATGGCATGCATGACCTGATGGGTGATGAAGATCACGGCCAGCCCGCGCCGCTTGGCCTCATTCACGATGCGCAGAACGTGGGTGGCCTGTTTCACGCCCAGCGCCGCGGTCGGCTCATCCAAAATCAGCACCCGCGCGCCGAAATGCACCGCCCGCGCAATGGCCAGCGATTGCCGCTCGCCGCCCGACAGGCCGCCGACCAAGCG